>JALRFZ010000422.1 GCA_023253615.1 Verrucomicrobiales bacterium
ATTTTGATCGCGTGGATATATCACAAAAAGCACGACAGAGGTGAAACTTCTCTTCCGGAGATAGGGAGCCATGAACCAGCACAACGTCCGATAACAGTCCGGCAGAATCAAGTGCATCCTCAATGGCAGAATGAATTTTGATAGAAGCCGAGGCAGTATTGGTGAACACAGCATAAGCGGGATCAGGATTGGATTTAGTGAACTCAACAACTTTCGACGCGCACTTTGATGTGAAATTATCCCCGATTTCAAAAGTCATTCGTAGGTTTCGTTGACGAAACGCCTGTGGGGGCGACCGAAGGAGCTTCGAACGGGAGAATTCGACGCCAGACATTTGTTGAAACGCGTCGATGTTATGCGTCGAGCACGTGGCGGTACACGCCAACAAGTAAGGTGCTGTCTCTCGTTTCATCAATGGTCGAACAAACTCGTTGCAAACTTGCTTAATCTCTCGTCGAAAATCCATGCCGTGTTGACAGTGCATGTGAAATTCATCGATGAGTATCATCCTCATCGTCTTCTTGGCGTTACAAGCGAGCAAGCACGATCGCAAGTCGCTGTACTTGGCCAACTTTTGCGGGGAGATGAATAAGAAGACAGTCCGTTTGGTGTGTCGTTTGATGTTGCGCAAGTCGGCTATTAGATCGAGTCGTTTGCTTTCGTCATGCTTTCCGTAGCTTTGATCGCCGCTTCTCCGGTTTGTGCCCAGGAAGAGAAGGCCGGGGCAACGCTCGCCGGGATGGCGGAGAGATTTGACGAGGCTCTCGGGCTGGTTCATCAGCCGATCACCAGCTTGAATCAATCCTATCAGGAGGCATTGAAACGACTCCTGGCCTCCGAGACGGAAGCGGGTAATCTCGATAGGGCTTTGCAGGTGCAGCAGGAAATCGATTCCTTCGGAGATGGCAGCCGGTTCGACCCGGGTGCCTTTTCCAAGAAGCCCGCGGACCATCCGGCCGTCGCCACAATGAAGTCGAAGTACCTCTCGGAAAGGGGACGGCTCTGGAACTCGACGAAGCGCAGCCGTGACGAACTCGTAAGGAGTTACCGCGAGGCGCTCGCCGTGAAGGAAAAGGAGCTGACGAAAAGCGGCGATCTCAATGCGGCTCTCGACGCACGGAAAGCGGTCGAGGCCCTTGATGTTGATCACCGCCTCGTGGAGGATCCCCGGATCAGCCGCTCCAAGAACCAACTCCCTTCCAAGATTCGATTTGTCGCCAAGGGGGAAGTCGAGATCCGGCACAATGATTCGCGGTTGCAGTACCGGAATTCATCTCCGGATCGCGACAAATACATCGACGGTACCAGTGCCGATTTCAACGTGACAGTCGGCGATGTCATTGTCGTGCGGATGCGCGCCACGGCGGTCTATCGGGCTTTCATCATGACCATTGAGAGCAATGATGGAAAGACGGCGATTCCCGTGGCCCGGGAGCACTTTCGTTATCTTGGACCCAATGTGAGCAGCATTCCCGAGCTCGAATCGCTCCTCCGCGTCACCTCGATAGCGGATTCCGGTTCGGCCGATGCGGACATGGCGAAGATGTGGGCGGACATGCCTGTCACCGATCTATCACGGTCAGGGAGCGATTGGATCAAATGTGGGCCGGGCACGGATTGGCATACCTATGCAATCCTGATCATGAGTGAAATGCTGTTGCCCGTTCCGACGGAATAAAACGTGCCGCACTCGTGCGGCGACTTCCGGCCGATTCCTGCGTGCGGCGGAAGGAGAAGCGCAATGACGCCGTGAAAGAGGTGACCGCTTGCGATCATGCGATTGTTTCCGATGCTCACCATGAACCCCGACTCCGGCCCATTTCCGCTGCAAGAAGGTATCTTTGACGAGCATGAATTCCCGACGACAATTCCTCCAAGGCACCGCCGCCCTCACCGGCGGAGCTTTGATCGGACCCTTCTCCAACCTCGCCGCTGAAGCCATTCCCCAATCCGTCACCGAGCTCTGGGCCGGCTACGATCCGCGCCTTGACCCGCTCGAGACCGAGCTCATCCGGGAGTGGAAGGAAGATGGCGGCGTCTATCGGCATGTCCGTTTTCTGGTCGGCACCTTCAAGGGTCGGCCCGCGCGTATGACCGCGATCTACGGCTTTCCCGAAGGGAATGCGGAAAAGCGCCCGGCGGTGATGCACATCCACGGCGGCGGCCAACGCGCTTCCCTCAGCGAGGTAAAATTGCTCGTCGGGCGCGGTTACGCGGCGCTCTCGGTGAACTGGGGTGGCAGCGGCTCGGGCCAGGCGCCTTTCAACAGCGTGGAGGGCGCGCAGCCCGGCGATCCGAACACCGACTGGGGCGCGGTCGATCCCACGCAGTTGAATGCGCGGGCCTACTCCACTCTCCTTCCCGGACCGAAGCAACTCTTCGAGGATCGCGAGCATCCGGGGAACAACAACTGGTATCTCCTCACGATCGCCTGCCGCCGCGGACTGACTTTTCTCGAGCAGCAGCCCGAGGTCGATCCCGCGCGGCTCGGCGTGCATGGCTTTTCGATGGGCGGCAATCTCACCATGTATGTCGCCGGCACCGATGATCGCGTGAAGGCCGCCGTGCCCGCCGTCGGAGGCCAGGGCTGGCGCTGGGAGGCGCCTCCGGTGCTCACCGGCACCGGTCGTCCGCAAATGAGGATCGAGGGCGATCTCGAGCTCTTCCGGAAAACGCTCAGCTTCGAGAGCTACGCCCCGTTGATCCGGTGTCCCGTGCTGCATCGCAGCTCGACGAACGATTTCCACGGCTGCATGGACGATGTCTATCGCACCAACGCGCTCATCCCGGACCAGCCGCTGCGGCATTCGTGGACGCCGCATCTCAATCACCGTCTTTCGCCCGAGACCGCGGTGACGATGCCGCTGTGGTTTGATCACTATCTGAAAGGCGGACCAGCCTTGCCGGAAACGCCTGCGAGCGAACTGGCTTTTGACGTCGATCCCGTTTTCAAGGTCGTGCCGGCGAAACACGAATGGCCGGTGTCGCGTTGCGAGGTTTTCTACAGCATCGATCCCGATCCCCGCGCCCGCTTCTGGCGCAGTGCGGAGGTGATACGCGAGGGGAATGCTTTCGTTGCGAAGCTGCCGCTGCATTCGCTCGAGTTTCCGCTCTTCGCCTTCGCGAACGTCCATCACACCCTGCCCAAACCCGAATCGATGGCGGCGATCCCGGGCATGAGCGGCACGATCGACGAAGTTTGTCTCAGCAGTTTGTTTCACACCGTCGCTCCGGACGAACTGGCCAAGGCGAAAGTCACCCCGAGCCTGTCGCCCGGACCGCTCATCGATAATTTCGCCCATGGCTTGCGCGATTGGTTTCAGCTCAACGCCGGTCATCCCGGTCTTGTCCAGACCTGGACACGCAAGCTCACCGATCCGCTCTATCGTGGTCCGGCCGGAGCGAAGCTGAACCTGACCCTGTCATTACCACAAGCCAACCCTCTTGCCTTCGTCATCATCGAAAACGAGTGGCGTGGCGAACGCGGTCCGCGCCGCACGTTCGTCTGCGTTCGCGAGATCCCCGGAGGCACGGACCCGCAGAGCGTGACCCTCGCCCTCTCCGACTTCGCCGGATTGACGGAGAAGGATGGAACACTCGCCTCGTGGGATCACGTCGATCAATTCGGCATCTGCGCCCATCACGAGGGCAGCGGGATTCCGGCATCGGAATCGAAATGGGCGGGTGGTCCGCCCGTTTTCAAGCGGCTCGAATGGATGGCATGAAACGAATCCTTGCTTTGCTGTTCGCGGGACTTCCCATGGGTCTGGCCGTTGGCGCCCCCGATCCCGCGCTGTATCCGCAGCCCGCCGACTACACGCATCTGCATTGGGCCGAGGGCTTCCCCGGCAGCATCGAGGGGGCTCCGTGGCGACGCGTCGTCGAGACCGGTCGTTATGCCTTCGTCCTCGATACCGACACACTGCGGATTCCCCATTTCGGAGCTTGGCGGAACGACCTCAATTATGCCGAGGCCGCGAAACGGACCACGGCCGACTGGTCCTCGCTGCCACCCGCGGAGTTGGAGCTGACCCTGACCGCCGATGGGAAAACCTACCGCTGCACCGCGGGCGGTCCTTGGACGACGCACGGCGGACCGCGCCTCATCGAATCGGGACGTTTCATGCAGCGCACCGACGTCACCGATCTCGTTTTCACCGACGGCGACGGAAAGCGGGCGAATCTCGAGGCGCGTTTCGAAACCGCGGCCTGGCCGGACCGGCTCGGCCTCATCCTCGCGGCGCGTCCGGGAGCGAAGGCCATCACGCCGGGCGAGGAGAGCTTCGGTTTTGCCGGTGGCGGCTTCGGACTCGACGGCAAGGAGCCACTCATCGTGACCCATGCCGACGACATCGAAACGGAGCGATTCACCCTCGAATTGCGCGCTTACGTGCCAAACGATTATCGGGCCTCCGAGAAAACCTACCCCTGGCTCGTCTGCAAGAACCGCAACGAGATCACCGAGGGCAACTACGGCATCGCCCTGATCAACGGCAAGGCCATGGCCCGTCTCAACATCGGCGGCGGCAAGGAGAACAGCTTCCGCATCGAGAGTCGCGAGCCGCTGCGGCAGGAAGCGTGGAACCATCTCGTGATGAGCTACGACGGCACGACCCTGCGTCTCTTCCTGAACGGAGCACCGCCGGTCGAACTCGCCATCGGCCGCTCACGCGTGCCGGGAAAGGACGAACTCTTCTTCGGCGGGCGCGGTGACAAGAGCGGTGACGGCTACCGCTTCCGCGGGGTCATCGACGAGATCCGCTGGTACGACGAGGCGCTTTCACCGGAACAGTTGCAGGCCGCGGAACGGAAGCCGCGGCGTGAATGGACCTTCCGCTCCGATGGCACCTCCTCCGCGACCCGGCCGCGGGAAACCTGGCAGGACGCGGTCATCGGGATGCGCCTGCGCCGTGGCGATGCGAACTTCGAGAGCCGCACCCCGCTGCGCCCGGGAGACGAGTGGAGCGAAGCCGGAGTCCTCCTTGATCCGGTGGCGATGAAGGCAAGCGCGGTGTCTCCCGCCGTCCGCGTCACCGCCGGGGCGCAAG
>JALRFZ010000505.1 GCA_023253615.1 Verrucomicrobiales bacterium
GACCTGGGCACCGAAGCCACGGAGGGTCTGGGCGCAGCCTTTGCCGACATCACCGTAACCGCAGACGACGGCGACCTTGCCGGCGATCATGACGTCGGTGGCGCGCTTGATGCCATCGACGAGCGACTCGCGGCAACCGTAGAGGTTGTCGAACTTCGACTTGGTGACGGAGTCGTTCACGTTGATCGCGGGGACGCGGAGCTTGCCGGCCTGCGACATCTGGTAAAGGCGGTGCACGCCGGTGGTGGTCTCTTCGGAAACACCCTTCCAGTCCTTCAGGTAGTTGGTGAACTTGATCGGGTCCTGCGAATTGATGCGGCGGAGGAGGTTCTTGATGATGGCTTCCTCTTCGCTCTCGGAGGGGCTGTCGATGAAGGACTTGTCGCCCTCTTCGAGCTCGGCGCCCTTGTGGATGAGGAGGGTCGCGTCACCACCGTCGTCGACGATGAGCTGGGGTCCCTTGCCGTCGGGCCAGGTGAGGGCGGCCTCGGTGCAATCCCAGTATTCCTCGAGGGTCTCGCCCTTCCAGGCGAAGACGGGGATGCCGGCGGCGGCGATAGCGGCGGCGGCGTGGTCCTGGGTCGAGAAGATGTTGCAGGAACACCAGCGGACATCGGCACCGAGCTCCACGAGGGTCTCGATGAGGACGGCGGTCTGGATCGTCATGTGCAGCGAGCCCATGATGCGGACGCCCTGAAGGGGCTTCTCGGCCGCGTATTTGGCTCGGGTGGCCATGAGACCCGGCATCTCGTGCTGGGCGACTTCGATTTCGAGACGGCCGAAGCCCGCGAGGGAGATGTCTGCGACTTTGTAGTCTTCTTTGATAGCTGTTTTCATAAAGTTTTCGAGGTTTCAGTGTTCAGTTTTCAGCGGGATCCCGCGGCGCGGCGTCCCTGCCTTTTTCAATGGAGTTGACGAGCCCTTGAAGCATGGCGGCGATTTCGCGGGTCTCGTTGATAAGTTCGTCAGGCACGTCGAGGCTGGGACGTTTGAGTCGCTGGGCGGCCCGCCGGGCGATGTAGAGTTGCGTTCTCAGTTCGGCACAGGAGCCCTTGGAATAGCGGAGGAATCTCACGAATTCGGCATCGCTGCCACGTTCGGACCCCTCGGCGATGTTCGAGGGAATGGAGATGGCGGAGCGCTGCGCCTGATCCTTCAGAGTGAAATTCTTGCACTCGTCGAATTGGACACACACCTCCACGGCGAGGCGACAACCTCTTTTCCACACTTCCAGATCCTCGAAGGTTTGTAAGGCCATGGCTTCTTGCTGAAAAACTGAAAACTGAACTCTCACAAACTCAAGCACACGCACTCTTGAGCGCTTCCGCCTTGTCGGTCTTCTCCCAGGTGAGGGAGTCGGTGTCGTCCTCGCGGCCGAAGTGGCCGTAGTTCGTTGTCTTACGATAGATGGGGCGAAGCAGATTCAGTTCGCGGATGAAATCGGCGGGCTTGAAGGAGAAAAGCTCCTTGATCGCCTTCACGATCTTCGCGTTGTCGACGTGGTTGGTGCCGAAGGTGTCGACGTGGACGCTGACGGGCTGGGGATAGCCGATGGCGTAGGCAAGCTGGAGCTCGCAACGGTCGGCGAGGCCGGCGGCGACGACGTTTTTGGCGACGTAGCGGCACATGTAGGCGGCGGAGCGGTCGACCTTGCTCGGGTCCTTGCCGGAGAAGGCGCCACCGCCGTGGCGGCCCATGCCGCCGTAGGTGTCGACGATGATCTTGCGTCCGGTGAGGCCGCAGTCACCCTCGGGACCGCCGATGATGAAAAGGCCGGTGGGGTTGATGTGATACTCGGTCTTGTCGGTGAGGAGTTCGCCGGGGATGACGGCCTCGATCAGTTCCTTCTTGAGGATCTCGCGGATCTCGGCAGTGGAGATGCTGGCGGCGTGCTGGGTCGAGACGACGACGGCGGTGACGCGGGTGGGCTTGCCATCGACATACTCCATCGAGACCTGGGTCTTGGAGTCGGGGCGGAGCCAGGTGTGCTTGCCGCTCTTGCGGAGATCGGTGATGGCACGGCCGAGCTGGTGCGAGTAGAGGATGGGCGCGGGCATGAGCGAGGGGGTCTCGTTCACGGCGTAGCCGAACATGATGCCCTGGTCGCCGGCACCCTGTTCGGCGGTTTCCTTGCCATCGGCGGCGGCGGCATCGACGCCTTGGGCGATGTCGGGGGATTGCTGGCCGAGGGCGTTGATGAAGAAGAAGTTCGCGGCGTTGAACTTGCAGTCGTCGTTGGTGTAACCGATTTCGGTGATGGCGGCCTTGACGACTTCGCGGTAATCGAACTTGGCACCGGTGGTGATCTCACCGCCGAGGACGACGAGATTGTCCTTCACCATGGTCTCGCAGGCGACGCGGGACTTGGGATCCTGCTCGAAGCAGGCGTCGACGATGGCGTCGGAAATGGTGTCGCACACCTTGTCGGGGTGCCCTTCGGTGACGGATTCGGACGAGAAAATGTAGGAGTTTGCCATGATGTATTTACAAATCTTGATTGGTTGATACCATATTCGGGCCGCTCATGTCGTCAATCTTGAAATCGCTGCGTCTCATCGCGGACCCGACCCGTCTGCGGATTCTCAGCCTGCTGCGCCGCGAGGATCTTTCGGTGCTGGAGTTGCAGGAAGTCCTCGGGATGGGGCAATCGCGCATTTCCTCGCAGCTTTCCCAGCTCCGCCAGGCCAAGCTGGTGACGGACCGCCGTTCGGGGAAAAACATCATCTACGCTTTTGGAAACGACGCGGCCCCGCTCGACGAGCGCCTCGTGCGCACCCTTGATCTCGCCGCCGCGGAGGTGCCGGAGGCGGCGGACGACGCGGCGGCGCTCGAGCTGATCCTCACGAAGCGCCGTGACAAGGCCCGCGCCTATTTCGACAACCTCGCGGGGAAATTCGGCCGCACTTATTGTCCCGGACGTTCCTGGAAGGCGCTCGGCGAGGCGCTTTTGAAACTGATGCCGCCGCTTGTCATCGCCGACCTCGGCGCGGGGGAGGGGACTCTTTCGCAATTGCTCGCCCAGCGGGCGGAGAAGGTCATCGCCATCGACAACTCCGAGAAAATGGTCGAGTACGGCACGAACGTGGCGCTCGAGAACGGCTATACGAATCTCGAATACCGTCTCGGCGGGATCGAGGAGCCGCCGATCGAGGAGGGCTCGATCGATCTCGCCTTTCTCAGCCAATCGCTCCACCACGCGGTGCGCCCCGAGGCCGCGATCGTGGCGGCGCACCGCATCCTCAAACCGGGCGGACGCCTCATCGTGCTCGATCTGCTGAAGCACCAGTTCGAGGATGCGAAGGATCTCTACGCGGATCTCTGGCTGGGTTTCTCGGAGCTGGAGATGTCGCGCTTTCTGAAAAACGCGGGCTTCGAAGACGTGGAGGTCTCGGTGGTGGATCGCGAGTCCGAGCCGCCGTTTTTCCAGACGCTGTTGGCGCTGGGGACGAAGGCGGGCCAGCCGGAGCTTTCGTGACGAATATCCCGCCGCCCCGCTGATTCATTGACGCCGCCCCGCGCCGCCGCCATGGTGGACCGCGAATGAGCTGGGTTTTGGTCATCTGGTCGGCGAGCATGGGGGGCTGCCTCATTCTGGCGCTCATGCACCTGCTGATCTGGTGCCGGGATTACCGTTCCCTGCCGAATCTCCTTTTCCCGGTGATCGCCTTCGGGATCATCGCGATGGGGGCCTGCGAACTGGCTTTGATGCAGGTAACATCGGCCCGGTCAGCCCTCGGGATCATCCGCACGGGGCATCTTTTCTTCGGCATCGTCGTGCCGGCTAGCCTGCTTTTCATCCATTTCCTCTTCGAGACGGGCCGGCTCTGGCTGTTGCTGCTCGCGATTTGCCTGCGCACCGCGGCGGTGGTGGCGAACTACACGACTGGAGCCAGCCTGCATTTTCTCTCGATCGAGACGATCGAAGAGGTGGTGTTTCTCGGGGAATCGGTCTCGATGGTTGGCGAGGCAGTGCAGAATCCCTGGGTGCGGCTCGGGCAATTGTCCGCGCTTGCCCAGATCGCTTATGTCTCCGATGCATCGCTGCGGCTCTGGCGGAAGGGCGGTCGGACCGACCGCCGCCGCGCGATCTGGATCGGCGGGAGCACGGCGCTGCTTTTTCTTGTGGCGATGGTGACGGTCGGGATGATTTCGGCCGGTGCCCTGCGCGCCCCGATGCTGGTGAGCTTTCCCTTCTTCGGGATGGTCCTGGCTATCAGCTACGAGATGAGCCGCGAACTCCAGCGCACCGCGCTTCTCGCGGTGGCGCTTGAGACGAGCGAGCGTCGGCTTTCCCTCGCCGGTTCGGCGGGAAGGCTCGCCTTCTGGGAATGGGATCTGAAAAGGGATGCGATCTGGATCTCGGAGGATGGGTGGCGCGTTTTCGGGATCGAGCGGACGGAACCTCTCGGCTTTCAGGCATTCATGCAGCACATCCACGAAGCCGACCGGGAACGCGTCGCGGAGATCGTGAACGCATCGGTCGAAAACGAGGGTGCGTTTTCCGTCGAGTTCCGTGTGGGCGGCGGGAAGTCGGCCGTGCGCTGGCTTTCGGCCTCGGGAAAGGTGGAAAAGGACGCCGCGGGCGGGCCTTTTCTCTTCCGCGGGGTCTCGATCGACGTGAGCGAAAAGAAGGAGGCCGAGGCCAGGGCCGCCCTGCAGAGGAGCGAGTTGACGCTGCTCGCGCGCGCCTCGACCCTCGGGGCCCTCTCGGGTTCCCTCGCCCACGAGCTGAACCAACCCCTCACCGCGATCCTCGGCAACGCCCAGACGGGGCGTCGCCGCCTCGGGGCGGAGCAGCCCGATCCCGGTGAGATGGGCGAGATTCTCGATGACATCATCGGCGACACGAAACGCGCCGGAGGCATCGTCCACGGGATGCGGGCGATGTTCTCCCGCGATGCCGCGCTGGAGCTCGAAACGGTGGATCTGGACTCCGTCATCCGGGCCTCTCTCCTGCTCATCAACGGGGAGATCGTGGCGCGGAAAGGAGTGGTCGATTTCGCGTCCGCGCCTGCGCCTCACCGGGTCATGGGTAGGATCGTGGAGCTCCAGCAGGTCGTCATCAATCTCGTCCTCAACGGGCTCGATGCGTCCGCACCGGAGCTCCGGCCCGGCGAAAGTCCGCGGGTCGACATCCGCATCGGGGAGGCCGGCGGCGGCTTCGTCCAGGTCGAAGTCGCGGACAACGGGCCGGGCATCCCCGCCGAAAACCGCGAACGTCTTTTCGAACCCTTTTTCTCGACGAAACCGGAAAGGGGAGGGCTCGGGCTCGGGCTGTCGATCAGCCGGGGGATCGTGGAACGCTTCGGCGGCACGCTCGAAGCACTGCCCGCCGCGCCGGGGGGCGGTGCGGTGTTCCGGATCCGGCTGCCCGTCTGCGGAGCCGGAGACCCTTCTTGCGATTCCGGCCGCCCCGTAGCATGATGCCCCTTGATACGAGATGACGCACCCCGCCGAAAACGAAGCCACGGTCTACCTCATCGACGATGATGCTTCGGTGCGGCGCAGTCTCGCGCGGCTCATCCGGGATGGCGGGCATGTCATCGAGACCTTCGCCTCGGCCGAGGAATTTCTCGCGTCGATCCCCGGTCGTTTCGTGAGGCCCGCCTGCGCCGTCGTCGATCTGCAGATGCCCGGGCTCGGCGGATTGGAACTGCAGGAGCGTCTTTTCGAGCGGGACCGTCCCTGCTCCGTCGTCTTCATGAGCGGCAACGGCAGCATCGAGGCGACGGTGCGGGCGATGCGCGGGGGTGCCGTGACCTTCCTCACCAAGCCGATCCACGACGAGGATCTCCTCGCCGCCATCGCCGAGGGGCTGGCGGATCACCGGCGCCGCCTCTCCGCATTCCTCCAGACCGACGAGATCCGCGGACGCATCGCCACCCTTTCGGAACGCGAACGCGAAACGATGGCTTGGGTCATCACCGGAGCCCTCAACAAACAGATCGCGGGCGAGCTCGACATCGCCGAGCGCACCGTGAAGGCGCACCGATCGAAAGTGATGGAAAAAATGGGCGTCGTCTCGGTCGCGGAGCTGGTGCGGCTTTGCGACGCCGTGGGATTCCCGCAGGCGGGTTGACGAGCGGCCTTCGGGCCGATATGCCCCTAAGGGCAATTGAGGAATTGACGCCGACGGAGCATTCTGGCGACGCATGTCCCGGGACCCTGCCAGAATCATCCTCGTCGATCACGATGCGAGCGTCAGGCGTGCCCTCGGCCGCCTCCTCGCCTCGTCCGGTTTTGCCTGCGATGCCTACGCTTCCGCGGAGGAATTCCTCGCCGCCCCCGGCGGCTCCGAAGCCGCCTGCATCGTGGCCGACAGCCGGCTCGACGGTGTCGATGGTATCGGGCTGATGAAACTGGTTGCCGCGAGACAGCCCGGCGTGCCCTTCATCCTCCTGACCGTGGAGGAAGATGAGACGATGCGGCGGAAAGCCCGCGAGGCCGGTGCCGCTGCCTTTTTCCGCAAGCCCGTCGATGCCGAGGCGCTCCTCGATACGATCCGCTGGGTGCTTCAATCCCCTTCCCCCGCCGCCGCCGCCTGACGCGGGCGTTTCCACCTCTCTTCCGACAACAAAGACAACAACCGTCCTGACATGAAAACAAAACCAGCAAGCAAAAGGCTCGCGCTCGTCCTCGGACTGGCGCTGCTCGGCTCCTTCGCCCACGGGCAGGAGAAGAAACCCAACGTCCTCGTCATCTGGGGCGACGACATCGGCACCTGGAACATCAGCCACAACAACCGTGGCATGATGGGATACAAGACCCCGAACATCGACCGCATCGCCGCCGAAGGCGTCGCCTTCACCGACTACTACGGCCAGCAGAGCTGCACCGCCGGACGCGCCGCCTTCCTCAACGGCAGCGTCCCGGTCCGCACCGGCATGACCAAGGTCGGCATGCCCGGAGCCCGGGAAGGCTGGCAGGCGACCGACGTGACCATCGCCACGGTGATGAAAAGCCAGG
>JALRFZ010000508.1 GCA_023253615.1 Verrucomicrobiales bacterium
TAGAGCACCTCTCCGGGCACCTGCCCGAGGGCCTTGGCGATCCGTTCGTCGGCAGGCACGGAGAAATAAGCCACGGGTGCGCCACGGTGTGCCACGGCGTGTTCGCCGAGCAGACCTCCCAGGGGTTTGCGGCCCGCCACGACCTCCGCCGCCACCTCGGGTGCCAGCCCACCCAGCTGGATCGCGATCGCTCCATACTCGACGGGCGCGTCATTGGAGGCAGCGTGCAAGGTCACGAGCCGGATCACGAACTGGTCGTTGGATTCGTGTTCATGCACCTCGAGATAAAGGCGCGAATGATGGAATGCCGCCAAGGTGGGCGTCATGTCGTTCGTGTGCACGAGAAGGGACCGGTAGGGGTAAGGAACCTCTTCCCCCCTCAAAAATCGAAAGTCGGGAAGGGTTTCGCCTCCCTTTTCATAAAAATAATGGAAGGGCATGAGCCAACTCAGCGCCTCGGCGAGCTCCAGCCGCGCCCGTTCCTCAGGTGTAGCGTGCATCACGGTGCTGGGGAAGGAAGAATCCATGAAGGAGGCGATCGATCTGCAGGAGACCCTCCCGGCTGATGAGGATTTCATCCCCCTCGAGCCGGAGGTAGCCCTCCGCGGCGAGCCCGGCGAACTGATCGGGGAAACGCAACGCGGGATCTTCCCCGTACTTCCCGCGGAAATAGCCCCGGTTGGTGTGGCCAAGCTTCAACTGAAGGATGAACTCCCGGATGAAACGCTCGTCGTGACTGGTTGGATAGGCGCGGAAAATCGGCAAGCCCCCGGCATCGACCTCGGTCATGTAAGGGCCGACATCGGCCTGATTCTGATAATGCACGCCGCCGAAATGCCCGAAGCTCGCCACCCCGGCGGAAAGGAGGTCGGCCCCGGCCCAGAGGCTGTCGCGATAGACAAATTTGGTCGTCTCGGGATTCTTCACCACGGTGTAGGCGCTGCTCACCGTATACCCGGCGGCCTCGAACTGGTCGAAGGCCCAATCGACCCAGGCGCGCTTCGTCCGCCAGTCGGCGACGGGCGCGGTGACCCGGCCCGACTCCTTCATCTCCTTGTAAATCGTGGTGTTGAAGGGAATCTCCATCTGATAGATGGTGACACAGTCGGGTTCCTGCTCGATCGCGGTGCGCACGCAGCGCTCCCAGTTGTCGGGCGTCTCATCCATCATCCCGGCGATCAGGTCGATGTTGAGCTGGTCAAACCCGAGGGTCTTGGCAAAGGCGATCGCCCGATAGGCCTCCTTGGAACGGTGGGCCCTTCCGTTCACCTCGAGAATGTGATCATCGAAACTCTCGATCCCCAGACTGAGGCGGGTCACGCCGATCTCCCTCAGGGCTTCGAGCTTTTTCTCCGTCAGCGTTCCCGGCTCGGCCTCGAAGGCGACTTCCTCCGTTTCGTCCCAGGGGAAAAGATCTTTCATCCGGTCGGTCAGGTTCCGGAGCTGGTCGATCGAAAGATAGCTCGGCGTGCCGCCGCCGAAGTACACGAACTGGGGTTTCCTCCCCGCAAGATAAGAAGTGCGGGAGTAGCGCTCGAACTCGCGGATCCCCGCATCGAGGTAGGCGTTGATCTCGGAGGCGTTTTTGTCGGTGTAAACGCGGAAGTAACAGAAATGGCAGCGTTTGCGGCAGAAGGGAATGTGGAAATAGACCCCCAGATTCGTATCGACCGGCCGGGGAGAATTCAAGATGGCGTGGACGGCGTCCTTGTGCTCCGGCTTCCAGAAGGAAAAGGGCGGGTAATTCGCCACGAAGTAATTCCCCGCCTCGGTCTGTTCGGACGACGCCGCATCGAGCGGCACCCGCAATTTGTCAATGACACCCGAAGGCAAGGTGGATTTGGTGGGAGTGGCCATGATCTCGGAAAAAGGGAAAGAGTGAGAGGACGGCTCACTTCCGGAAACCATACACCACGCCGTCTTCGCCGCAAACCACGAGGGTCCCGCGCGATGCCGCCGGTGAAGCCTTGATCTGGGCGCCGAGGTCGTAGCTCCAGGCTTCGGTGCCGTCGTCGCGACGAATCGCATAAAGCCTGCCGTCCATCCCTCCCTGCCAGAGATGCCCGCCGCTGATGAGCGGAGAACTGCTCAAGCCGCGCCGGGCGATGAAGGCCCAGACCTCCTCACCGCTCACCCGGTCGTAGGCGACGAGCCGCTTGTCGGGCCCGGCGACATAGAGCCGGGTCTCATCAACCGCGGGCGAGGCCGTGTATTCGATTCCCGTCTTCGTTTTCCAAACCGTCTCGCCCGAGGCGATCTCGATCGCGACGACCTCGCCGCCATTGTGGGCGACGTAGGTGATCCCATCGCGCACCGCGGAGGTGTTGGCCACGTAGGCACCGATCTCAATCTCGCGCTTGGCCCCTTCCCCGTCCGCGGGCAACACGTGGAGCAGGCCATCGCAGCCTCCGAATGTCAGATCGACACGCCCGTCCGCGGAGCGCACCGTCGTGGGGGTCGAGACCACGTAGTTCCCGGTTTCGTGCTTCCACAACACCTCTCCACTCGAGGCATTCAAACAATAGAGGAAATAATCATGACTGCCCACGTAGATCCGGTCGGGCTGCCCGTCTCCGGTCAAGGTGTTGATCCCCCCCTCGATCTTGCCCTCGGTCTCGAAGCGCCAGGCTTCCTTCCCATCGGCCGCGCCGAGAGCGTAGACAAATCCATGGGTATCCCCGAAAAAGACGCGATCCCCGAGCACCGCGGCCGGCGCGATCACCGGTCCCTCGGCTTTGAAGGTCCAGATCGATTCGCCGGTTTTCAGATCAATCGCATAAAAATTGCCGTCCTGGCTGCCGACAAAAACACGACCCGCGGCGATCACGGGTGAAGCATCGATGGGCGGGCGTCTTTTTCCCCCTTCCACCGGGGGAGAAAAACTCCATGCCAGATTCAGGGGAACCGGCAGGACCTCCGGAGTAAATCCCCGCATTTCCGCATCGCCGCGGAACAAAGGCCAATCATACTCCGCCACTTCCTCCCCGGCACCAAGCCCATCGCCCGGAACACCCGGCTCCGGCGATCCCCCGCAGCCCGCCAAAAACACGGACACCCCCACCAGAAGACACAGCCGCATCAGAAAGCACTTTCGAACGAAAAGGTTTTGAAGAAAACCAATCTTTGGATTGCGAGAATCTCTCATTCGTCTATGATTATCTCGATTTTCCAGAATATCAACGCCACTTGCGATTTGGATTGGGCATCATTCGACCACTCTGTTTCCCATTCTCCATGAAAGCGTTACCCATCGCACTATTTCTCTCGGTTTTTTCGACCAATGGTCTTTTTTCCGCAGAAGTCGCCGGACCTCCCGAATGGATGAAGAACGTCACGCGCCTTCCTCCTGGAGACCACGCCGACCTTCGTCCCGTCGCGCTTGAATATACCCTCGACTGGAATCATCGCGTGAACGCCGGACGCGTCGAGATTACGATCGCGAGGAGCGAGGCAAACGCCGGACGCTTCGTCGGTGATGCCGAGGGACGGAGCACCGGATTCGCCCGGGTGCTCTATCCCTACGATTTCCGGGCCCAATCGATCGTCGATCAGAACAGCCTGCGCCCCCTCACCTTCCAGCTTGTGGAGAAGGAGCGGAGCGGAGAGAACAGCTACGACATCATTTTCGAGCCGAAGCGCCAGATCTTCACCACCACTTCCAAACAAAAAAACGAAACCGTCTCGAATACCGGTCGTTTCCGTTTTGATTTCGGACAGGATGCCCTTTCCTCCGCCTTCTACCTGCGCAGCCAGCCGCTCCGCAACGGCGACAAGATCTCCATGGTCGTCACCCCCTTCAATCGCCCGTATCTGGCGA
This sequence comes from Verrucomicrobiales bacterium, assembly GCA_023253615.1. Classification (GTDB taxonomy): domain Bacteria; phylum Verrucomicrobiota; class Verrucomicrobiia; order Verrucomicrobiales; family DEV007; genus Arctic95D-9. The sequence continues at coordinate 3,818 of JALRFZ010000508.1, forward strand.
GCTTCGAAGTCATCGGGCGGGAGAGCCACAAGGTGAAAGGCAAGGTTTACGAGGCGATCAAGCTCGATGCCCGGATCGGCAAGGTGAATCCCGACCTGAGCATCAAAACCTACGAGAAGGTGAAGAGCACCACGCTCTGGTTCAGCGACGACCAATACCGCATCCCCCTGGAACTCCAGTCACAACTGACGTTCGGCTATGTCTCCGCGAGGCTGGATGAGATGAAGTGGCTGGAGTGATCACTCCATTTCCGATTGGAGCCGGGCGATGCGTTGGCGAAGCTCGCTCTCCTCCAATTCGATCCGCGAAATCTTGTCGTCGTGCATCTTCAACGTCGAGGAGATTTCAGACTGCGATTTTTTGATCTTCGCCTCTCGAAAAACACGCTCGGCATTCGCCTTGTCCGACCTCGCGAGCTTCTTTTGGGTAAAAAGATCCGAAAACCTGAGTTTCAGCTCGTTGATCTCCCTCTGTCGTGCCTCATTGCGTTTGCGGATGGCCTCATAATCAGGCGCCGCATTTTCTGAGACAGCCGGCGCGGATGTCGTGGAAGATGACCCGACCGCCGCATTTCCCGCAGGCGAGGAGGATGCAGCGACCATCTGCTTTTCCGCCGGACTTTGCAAGACATCAGGCTTGTTCTGTTTCAATACTGCCAGGGTCGTGGAGGGCGGATTCGTCCTCGGCGGCAACAGGATCCTGGCGGCAAACACGTCCGGGAGCTGATCGAGCGGGATGGAACGACTGCCGGTCGCGCCTTGCACCAGAATGGCGCCTTGGCCGGCACTGACGAACGAGCTTGGTTCCACCGATTGGCCGTTTTTCAAGACAAACGACCCAAGCTCCTCGCCCGGAGAAAACTTTGTGACGACCCGGAACGCGCTTTGGTAGGCATTCAGAAGAAATTCTTTGTCAGACAGGGACTTCTCTTTTCGAGGAAACGCCTCTTTCGAAACCATGATCTCCTTTTCGGCGGCCTCGATGTTCGCCATCAACTGCGGAAGATCACCGTTTTCCGACTTCAGTGTCTCGATCTTGGCCTGGATCTCGGCAATCTCGCCCTCCAACTCCGCGATTTGCTTTTCGGTTGCAAAGACAGCGGTGCCCGCCATTGCGAAAGAGAGAAGAAAAACAGCTCTTTGATGCGATTTCATGGGATGGAAAGGGTCCGAACGTCAATTCGCGGCGGCCGCCTGGTCCACCAAGACGGTGGACTCGTGGATGAGGTTCCGCCGAAGGCCTGCGGGGAGTTGCAAGACCGGAAGGGTGGCCTCTCCTCCCGCGTGCAGGATCACCAGATTCTCATCGGTCACCTCCTTGATGGTCACACCCGTGTATTGTTTGCCATCGGTGGTGGTGATTTCCGGAAGCACCACGCCTTTGAAGGAATTCCTCGTCGCGGGACGCCAGACTCCGAGTCCCGCCTCAAGCTCGGCATCCAGTGCATCAAGCGAAGCCGAATAGGTGCGCACCGCCTCCAATTTCGTGGAGATTTCCAACTCCTTCGCGATCACCTCCGGTTTTTCGGAAGCGGCTTTGGTGAGAATTTTCAACTCCGACTCGAGGGATTTCTTCTCAGCCCGGAGCTCGGATAGACGCTCCCGGATCGAATCTCGCTCCGCCTTGTCCGCTTGGTAGGAATCGGATTCAGCGGCCTCCTCGTCGGAAACGGATTCTTTCTCGAGACAGCCCGCCATGAAGAGGGTCGAGGCGAAGGCAATGACGTGGGCGCAGCGGCGGATCATTCGCATGGAGGAGTGTTGGCGGAATCGCGGCGCGCGCAACTAATTTATGACACCGGAATCCTCACTTCGGCGTTGCAAGGTGGAGTTGAACGTAAAATCCGACCGAAGCACCTTGATTTCCCCCGCTTGGCCCTTACACTTGCCCTCCGCGAACAAAGGCCGGTGTGGCGGAATGGTAGACGCGCTCGATTCAAAATCGAGTTTCTCACGAAGTGCGGGTTCGAGTCCCGCCGCCGGTATGGGCATCAGGCGCGCTGCCGCTGCCGGATTCCGATGAGCTCCTTCATCACGTGGCTCAGGCGGCCCTGCCATTCGGCGACTCCGAAGGCATCGTGAAGCGTCCGGTAAAGCGCGTAAATTTCGTGATAAACCGTTTGATTTTCAGGGATCGGGCGATATTCGAGATCCCGCACCCGACAGCAGTTGCGCTGCACTTCGTCGAGACTCACCGATCCACCGCAGACCGCCCCGAACAGTGCCGCGCCGAGGGCGCAGGTTTGTTCGCTCGCGGCGACCTGCAGGGGGCGCCCGAGGATGTCGGCGTAGATTTGCATCAGGGTGGCGTTTTTGATGGAAAGTCCCCCGGTGTTGACGACCCGGTCGATCGCGATCCCATGCTCCTCCATCCGCCGGATGATGGTGAGGGCACCGAAGGCGGTCGCCTCGATGAGAGCACGGTAGATTTCATGGGCCTCGGTGTGAAGCGTCTGCCCGAGGATGAGCCCGGTGAGACGCACATCGACGAGAATGGTGCGGTTGCCATTGTTCCAATCCAGCGCCAGCAGTCCGGTTTCGCCGGGCTTCGATTGGGAAAGGCGGCGCTCCATTTCCGTGAATTTTTCCCCCACCGTCGCGCCATAGCTATCGGGCACGAGGTGGTTCACAAACCAGAGGAAAATGTCCCCCACCGCCGATTGGCCCGCCTCGATCCCGAAGTGTCCGGGCAGCACCGAACCGTCGACGACGCCACAGACGCCGGGGACGTCGCCGAGGGTGGCCGAGTTCGGCAACACGGTGATGTCGCAGGTGCTCGTGCCGAGGATTTTCACGAGGGTGCCGGGCTGCACGCCCGCTCCCACCGCGCCCATGTGGGCGTCGAAAGCTCCGACGGCCACGGGGATCCCGGCTTTCAAACCCAGTTTCTCCGCCCATTCTTCCGTGAGGGCTCCCGCCGGAGTGTCGGAGGGAAAGGCCTCCTCGTAGAGTCGTCCACGCAGGTCCGCGAGAGCCGGATCGAGGGCGGCGAGGAACTCCACATCGGGCAACCCGCCCCATTCGCGGGCATACATGGCCTTGTGTCCCGCCGAACAGACGCCGCGCTTCACGAGGTCGGGACGCGTGTTGCCGGTGAGGACGGCCGGCAGCCAGTCGCAGTGCTCGACCCAGGAATGGGCGGCGGCGAAGACGTCCGGATCCACCTTCAGGCAGCGCCAGATCTTGCTCCACCACCATTCGCTCGAGTAAATACCCCCGCATTTCGCGAGATACTGCGGTCGCATCCGTGCCGCGATTTCGGTAATGGCCGCCGCCTCGGCATGGGCGGTGTGATCTTTCCAGAGCCAGACGTGCGCGTTGAGATTGTCGGCAAATGCCCGCGTGAGCGCGAGCGGCGTGCCCTCGGCATCCACCGGGATGGGTGTGCTGCCGGTCGTGTCGACGCCGATGCCGATCACCTCGGCCGCGTCGAAGCCGGGACGGGCCGCCCGGGCCTGCTCGATCGCGCCCGTGATGATCGCGACCATGCCATCGAGGTAATCCCGCGGTTGCTGGCGGGCCACATTCGGGTCCGATGGATCGGTGAGAATGCCAAGTTCTCCCGAAGGATAGGGAAAAACGACCGAACCCAGCTCTTCGCCCGTGTCGAGATCGACGAGGAGGGATCGGCAGGAATTGGTCCCGTAATCAAGACCGATGGCGTAGCGACTCATGAGCGGAGTTTATAAGTGAATCCCCCGCGGATTCAACCGGCGATTCCCGTCAAAGCCGCGACCGCCTCCTCAATTCTTGTCGTGGGCGTGACAGGAATTGAGGAAACCTTGGCGAGGGAGGGGGCCGCGCAAAGCGTTTGCATCGGCGTTGCCTTGCACGTTCATTCCGGCGTCATGGACGTGTTTCTTTCCGATATCCCCGATGAGGGACTGCACCTCGAGGGCGGGTTTCCCGCCTCGATCTTCGACCTACCTGCCGATGATCCGATCCGCCCGTCCGGTCCGGTTCATTACGAGGCGACGCTCTTCGCCTTCGAGGAAGTGATCACGATCCATGGTCGTCTCCACGGTCTCTTCGAACTTCAATGCGGGGCCTGCCTCGAGTATT
>JALRFZ010000052.1 GCA_023253615.1 Verrucomicrobiales bacterium
GCTACGGAGACGGGAAAAACGCGGATGCCACGCCGCTCGATCTCGTGCGGCATTTGCACTGCGTCGATCTCGTTTCCGGCAGGCTGCTCTGGACCGCAAGCGAGCCGGCCACCATCGCCGAGAACGAATACAAGGAGTATCTCCCGGAACACGGCTACGCCAGCAACACTCCCGCGACAGATGGCGAGCTTGTCTACTGCTTCTACGGAAAGAACGGTGTCCATGCCTACGACTTCTCCGGCAAGAAGCGGTGGTCCGCGCCGACCGGCACGTTGTCCTCGGCGATGACCTGGGGCTCGGCGTCGAGCGTCGTCGTCTCCGGAGAAGCCGTGATCGTGAACGCGGGTGATGAGGCGCGCGCCTTGCTCGCCTTTGACCGCACGAGCGGAAGGGAACTCTGGCGGATGGAGGATCCCATGCTCGAGCAGACCTACGCCACGCCCTCCCTGCAGAGGATCGCGCCGGACCGGATCGATCTCCTCGTCGGACTGCGTGGCGAGCTCCGTGCCCTCGATCCCGCGACCGGGGTGGTGCGATGGAAAACGGCGAGCCCCGTCACGGGGAACCTTTCGGCCGGTCCCGTGCCGATTTCAGGAAATCGCATCGCGCTCTTCGGCGGCTTTCCGAGGACGATCGGCACCGTCTTCCAGGGTGGTGGCGAGGGCGACCGCAGCGCCGGGGCGCTTCTCTGGGAGAGCCAGACCGCGAAGAGCTACATGCCTCTGCCCGTCGAGCACGACGGCCTCCTCTACTGGGTGAGCGAGGATGGCATCGCCGCCTGTGCAAAACCCGAAAGCGGCGAGCTGCTCTATCGCGAGCGCCTCAACGTCGCGAGCGAGACGGGCAAAGGCATGGCCTTCTACGCTTCGCCGGTCCTTTCGGGCAATCACCTCATCGCCGTGAGCCGCAGCGCCGGCACCTTCGTGATCGAGGCCTCGCCCACCTTCAAACTCTTCAGCGTGAACCGCATCGAGGATGACCCGACGCGATTCCAGGGCACCCCCGCGGTGGCGGGTGGCCTGTTGCTGCTGCGATCGGAAAAGGCGCTTTATGCGATCGGGAAGTGAGGGGGCGGACCGCGGGATTGTGAAAGTCGCTGCGGGGTGGTAGGATCCGGCATGTCGGAGAACGACCACCTCCAGGAGCCCTTGAAAAAGAAAGTGGGCGGATCCCTCGCGAACAAGTCCCCGCTGGAACGGCTTGCGTCGCTGCAGAGAAGCGCCGACGCTCTCCTCGGCCGGTCATGGCGCGGCAAAGACGATGGAACCCCCGTTCGAAAAGTGGTTGGGAAGACTTCTCGATGAAGAGGTCGCCTTCATCGTCGTTGGCGGACTCGCCGTGACGTTGAACGGTTATGTCCGGCTCACCGAGGATGTCGGTCTCCTGATCGACACCAGTCCCCGAAACATCGAGCGCCTCATTCACTGCCTCGCTGGTTTTGGCGAAGGGCACGGAGGATCGCTGAGCGCCGCTGATTTTGATCCCGAGCCAGGTGCCATCCGCGTGATCGAGGAAAGCGAGGATTGTCAGATCGACCTTTTCACTGTCCTTTCGGGTCTCACCTTCGACGATCTGATTTCCGGTGCCGAGCGGGCGACGTTGGGCGATCGAACTTTCCCTTACGCCTCGAAGAGCCAGTTGATCACCATCAAGTCGGGTTCCGTCCGTGAAAAAGACCAACTGGATGTCCTGGCGATGAAGAAACTCCTCGGGAATCCCCACGCCTTCGACTGAAACCCGGCTTCTCCCATGCGCATCGACTCCCATCACCACTTCTGGAACTACTCGCCCGAGGCCTATCCCTGGATCGGCGGCGACATGGCGGTGTTGAAGCGCGACTTTGCTCCCGCCGATCTGAAGCCGCTCCTCGATGAAGCCGGAATCGGTGGAGTGATCTCGGTGCAGGCCCGCACCGAGGAGACGGAGAACGAATTTCTCCTGCAACACGCCGCGGAGAACGATTGGATCCTCGGAGTCGTCGGGTGGCTCGATCTCGCCGCCGATGATGCCGCGGAAAAAATCGCGGCCTTCGCCGGGAAACCGAAGGCGGTGGGGCTGCGCGAAGTATTGCAGGGCATGCCCGAGCGCGACTACTGCCTGCGCGAGGATTTCAACCGCGGTCTCTCCGTGCTGCACGATTTCGGCCTGACCTACGATCTGCTCATCTACGCCGACCAACTCGACGCCGCGATCCAGTGCGTCGATCGCCATCCGGCGCAGCCCTTCGTGCTCGATCATCTCGCCAAGCCCGTCATCGGCGACCCCGGAGGCGTGGATGCCGCGTGGGCGGCCTCGATCCGTGAACTGGCGGAACGCGAGCACGTTTTCTGCAAGCTCAGCGGGATGATCACGGAAGTGATCCCTTCGCTCGGGGACTGGGATCCCGATCTGATGGGGCCGTGGTTTGATGTCGTGCTCGAGGCCTTTGGTCCCGATCGCCTGATGTTCGGGAGCGACTGGCCCGTTTGTCTTCTTCGCGGTGAGTATGCCGATTGGGTGCAGTGCGTGGAATTCTGGATCTCGGGCATGAGCGAAACCGAGCAAGCCTCGATCCTCGGGGAAAACGCGAAGCGGTTTTATGGTTTGGAGTAAGAGCAAGAGCAGGAGATTTCAGTTTCCCGCTCACCGCTCCAGAAACTCCCCTAACATTCCCGCCAAAACCCGGATCCCCCAGTGAAATCCCGCGACCGGGATCCGCTCGTCGTCGCCGTGGAAGAGGGCTGCGAAATCGAGATCTTCGGGGAGCTGCAGGGGATAGAATCCGTAGCAGTGCGCGCCGAGCTTCGCGTAGTTCCGGCTGTCGGTGAAGCCGGGGATGATCGAAGGCACGACATGCCCCCCGGGATCGGCCTCGCCCAGGGCGGCTTCGATCGCGCGATAAAGTTCGGTGTCGGTGGTGAAGGAAACGGGCGGTGAATCCTGAAGCACGGTCAGGGCGAAATCGTCCCCCAGCACCGGACGCAGCACCTCCTCCAGCTCGCGCACGAGATCGTCGGTGGTCTGGCCGGGAGCGAGGCGCCCGTCGATATCGACCGAGGCGGCTCCGGGCAGCACGTTGATGTTTCCACCGCTGCCGAGGCTGGTCGCCGTGGCGGTGTTCCGCAGGATCGCTTCGATCGAAGCCCGGCGCGAGGGTTCGCGGACGAGGAGGGGCAGCAGGATCGGCCCCGCTGCGGGATGACACAGCAGCGAGGCGACCTTTTCCCCGAGGGCTCCGCGGGGCTGCGCGAAGCCGGCGAGAAAGCGGCGCGCCTCATCCGAGGGATGCCACGGCAGACGCGCCTGCGAGACCGCCTCGATGCCGCGGGCCAGACGCGAGACGGCGTTGTCGCGCGAGGGAAGCGAGCTGTGTCCCGGCCGACCGGCGACCGTCAGCCGCAGCCACGCGACGCCTTTCTCCGCGACCTGCACCGGGTAAAAGCGCCGCCCGTCGCGATGCACGGTGAAGCCGCCGACCTCGTTGATGACATATTCCGGATCACCGAGCAGATCGGGACGCTCCTCGACAAGCCACTTCGATCCGAGTCTCGTGCCGGCCTCCTCATCGGAGACCACGACAAAAAGCAGGTCGCGGGTGAGGGGCAGGTTTTCGCGTTTCAGTTTCGCGATCACCGCGAAGGCCATCGCCACGAAACCTTTCATGTCGATCGCACCCCGTCCCCAGATGTGGGTGCCGTCGTGATGGCCCGACCAGGGATCGTGGGTCCAGCGCGCGGGATCGGCGGGGACGCAGTCGACATGACCGCTCAGGATGAGGGGGCGTCCCGTGCGTCGGGCGGGATCGGCGTGCCACCTGGCGATCAGATTCGGGCGCTCGTCGTGCGCGCCGACGACGAGGGTCTCGAGTCCGATCGCGCGGCAGTGACGCTCCAGCAGAGCGATGGCCGCTTGTTCATGGCCCGGCGGATTCGTCGTGTCGAGACGGATGAGATCCTGCAGCAGGGAAGTCGCCGCATCGAGCTCCGCCGTGGAGAAGGAGAGCGCGGCCATGGTCGGGAATCGGGATCCGGCGTCGTTGCCGGGGGGCTCACTTGGGCAGACCGCTTGATTTCGGCCCGCCGAGGTTTTCCCGCGTGAAAAGGCTGGCGGGGAAATTACCGAGTTCCACGCCGGAGAAAGCGAGGGTGATCGTGTTGCCCCCATCGTTGACGACCATCTTCGAGAGGAAGGGTTTACCGGTCGCTTTGTTGTTGTATTCCATCGTCGACGAACGCACGAGATTGCCCGACTTCGCGAAAAACTCGGCCTTCTTGCCAAGGCTGCCGTTTTTCGTCACCCAGTATTTGATTTTCGCGTAGGTGTCTCCGAGCGAGTTGGCCTCCATCGTGTAGACCGTCGCCGCCTCGCCGTTGACTTCGCCATCCTCCTGCCCGGTCACCTTGTAGCCGTCGACGTAGCTCGTCGAGGCGATGTCGCCGATGGCCGCGTCGCCGGAAAGACGCTGGCGTTTCGAGACCGAGACGGGACGGCTCAGGCCCGGCTTCCAGAACCACATGTCGCCACCCGAGTCGGCGAGATAACGGCGCCCGGTCGCATCGGCGGGCTCGATCACTTCGGCGAAAATCTTGCCACCCTGGGAGGTCGCCACAAATTTGGCGCTTTTGTTGCCCGAGACGTTGACGGTCCAGCGCACGCCGTTGCCGGTGAGGATGCCGCGGGCCTGCTCGGCGGCGAGGAGGGCGGCATCCTGGGCGCGTATGGACGCGGCGGCGGCGAGAACGAGGAGAGAGCAGAGGAGGGTTTTCATGGGAAAGCTCAGTTTACACATGCCCCAGCGAATCGACAATGCCCTGTTTTGCGGCGCGGCGGGCCGGGGCGATCGCGGCGAGCGAGGTGAAAAGGACGAGGAGGACGAAGGTCCCGAGCAGCGTCGCGGGGAGGATGCGGATCTCCCAGACGATCTCGCGGGCGGTGACCGGAGGTTCCCAGGTCGGTTCGACCGCACCGACAAGGAGCGCGAAGGCGAGAGTCAGGATCAGGCCTGTCGTCGCTCCGATGATGCCGAGCAGGGCGCTCTCGATCCCGAAGAGAAGGACGACCCCGGGACGCTTCAGGCCGAGGGCGCGCAAGGTGCCGATCTCCTTCGTCCGCTCGACCACGGCCATGCCGATGGTGTTGAGCACCGACATCGTCACGATCGTGGCGATGATCGCGAAGACGAGGCCGAAGATGATGTCGAACATTCGCTTCGTCCGCAGGTAGAGCTTCGAGACCTCGTACCAGGGGATCACCTCCCACTCCGATTCGGGAAAACGTTCGCGCAGCGTGGCGACGACCGCGTCGGTATCCTCGTTGTTTTTCAGGAGCACACGCACGCAGCTCACGCCCTCGGTGTCGTAGAGACTCTGGGCGAGGGCGAGCGGCATGAAGACAAAACGGTTGTTCAGCGCCTCCGAAGCCGTGTCGGAAATCTGGAGGACGCGGGCGTCGATCGCATTCATCTGTCCGCTGATCGAGGCCGACATCAGGATCACCGCGTCGTCGATTTTCAGGCCGAGGCTCTCCGCCATGCCCGTGGTGACGCCGATGCCGTCGGGCGTGTCCTTCGTGATCGGCTTGCCTTCGTAGGTGCTGCCGTCGGCGCTGCGCAGGGCGGTGGATCGCTGATGGATCGCGTCCTTCTCCTCCGGCACCATCGCCTGACCGATGAAAAAGCCGGGGAGCCCGTTGAAATCGACGTTGCCCTTCACTTCGAGCATCCCGGCGGCGAACTCGATGCGCGGGTCTTCCGCCGCGAAAGTTTTGATCGCCTCGAATTCCTCCTTGGAAATGAGGTAGGCCCCCGGGTCCGTGCCGCCGTAGCCGCGCGCATCCTTCTTCCAGATCTGGGCATGGCCGTTGATCTGCTCGTAGATGTGCGCGTCCTCGATGCTGACGAACATGTAGGCCGTGAAGCCCGCGAGGATGTTCACCGCCGCATAGCCCAGCGCCACCGCCGCGATCGTCGTGATGGAGCGACGGGCGTTGCGGAGCAGATTGCGGAGGGCGAGGGAAAACCAGGTCACGGCAGGGCAGGGGGATACCGGCCTTACTTTTGATGGAAAAGGGCGGGGGGTCAAAGGGCAATCGGAGGCGTTTTGCGCCCTCCCGCAGAAGCGCCGCAGCTTCGCATCGACTTTTTCCCCCGGAGTCGTGACAATCCGGGAAATGAAGCCGCTTGTCATTCTCCTACCCTGTTGGGTCCTGCTGTCGACCCTCTTGGGTCCCGCCGCCGCCGCCGAGTCGCTCCTCGCCGGAGTCGCGAAGGTCGATATCACTGATCCCGATCATCCAGCGAAGGAAAATCCGCCGATGGTGAAGGCGCTGGTGCTTTCCCAGGGCACGACGCATGCGGTGATCGTGGCGATCGATGCGGTGGCGGTCGCCGAGATCGGGTCGATCCGTGATCCCTTTCTCGCGGAGGTGCGGGCCGCCTTGGAGAAAGACCCCGGCCTCCCGGCGTCGTCGCTCGTGGTGAACGCGAGTCATTGTCATGCCATGGTCGCGCCGGACATCGCCGCGCGCACCATCCGCGCAGTCACCGAGGCCTGGAAAAACCGCGTCCCCGTCAAAGCCGGAGCCGGCACCGGCCACGAGGAGACGATCATGGAAAACCGCCGCCTGAAGCTGAAGAGTGGCAAGGAAGCCGACGTGCGCCACGCCTACGCCCTGCCCTTCGACGACGAGGTCGCCGCGGTGGGGCCGATCGATCCCGAAATCGGTCTGCTGCGATTCGACCGGATCGACAACGGAAAACCGCTCGCGGTGGTCTTCCAGTTCGCGGTGCATCCCATCATGGGTCTGCCCGATGGTGGCAACGGCGCGGATCTGAGCGGATACGCCGCGGAGACGATCGAGGCGAATCTCGGCGACGGCTCGGCCACGGCCTTGTTTCTGCAGGGCTGCGGCGGCGACATCAATCCGGTGCTCTACAAGTCGGTCGATCTGCCGCGCGACGGAAGATCCCTCGGGATGCGGCTCGGTTTGAGTGCTTTGTCAGGGCTCCGCGCCATCGAGACGGCGGCCGAGGCTCCGCTCTCGATCGCGAGCGAGACGTTGACTTTGCCGCGTGCCGACCATGCTCCTGGAATGGCGGAGATGGAGAAAGAGATCGATGCGCTGACCGCCGCCCTGAAGGGCACGACCCTGAATTTCGAGACTTTCCTGCCGCTCTACGTGAAGTATCACCTCAACAGCGATTACCCCTCCGAAGTCGCGGGCCGCTACCTGCAGGAGGAACTGCTCGGACGCAACGATTGGAAAAGCCAGGACGCCGCCAACCGCGCCGCGATGGACGCCTACCTGCGCAACATCCGCACGATGGAGGAATTGACGCGGAAACAGATCAACCGCGACCTCCTCTCACGCCATCAAGCGAGGCGCGCCGAGCTGGGCGAGACGGTCACGGCCGAGGTGGTGGGCCTGCGGGTCGGAGACTTCCGCCTCGTCACCTTCCCTGCGGAGGTGACCGTGCAGATCGGACTGGGATTGAAGGAGCGTTCGCCCCACCCGTTGACCTTTGTGTCAGGATACACGAACGGCTACCTCTACTATGCACCGACGTTGGAGCAGGCGAAGAACCGCGGCAACGCGCAGGAAGACAGCGATTGCCTGCTCGCGCCGGAGTGGCAGGGGATGTTCGAAGAGGCGGCGTTGCGGCTCTTGAAGTGAGCCGGGAGACCAAGGAGGGGCGACATTCCTGTCGCCCGGCTGGTCGAGCCTATCATGT
>JALRFZ010000061.1 GCA_023253615.1 Verrucomicrobiales bacterium
ATTTTTGGAAACCTGTAAATTGGCAGGAAAAAAGACAGCGGTGGTTTCTTCCTCGAAGAATGCAAGAACCGTTCTTCAATCTACGGAGCTCGAACCACTTTTCGATGCGGTGGTAGATGGAACGATGTTCAAAAAGCCCAAACCAGCACCGGATGTTTTTTGGGTGGCTTCGGAGCTAATCGGCTGCGCCCCCGGCGAGGAGGGCGGAACGTTGGAGGAATCGGCGTCGGTTCATGGCGGGGGGGGGCGGCCGGAGGCCGCGGTGAAAGGTGGGAAGGGAAAAGGTAAAAGGTTGCTTGACGGGTTGGTAGCGTTGGGTGGCAGAGGGCGTTCGATTTACCGGCTCATACTCATACTTCCTACTCATACTCAAAAACGTGGGGCGGGATGACGATCGATGGTTCACGACGGCTGAGTATGAGTATGAGTATGAGTATGAGGGTCAAGGGGTATAGATCCACTCCGGCGCGTTGAGCATCGCCCAGAGGACGTCCTCGAGGCGGGTGCGCCAGGCTTCGTCCAGGGCGGTGGTGGGGGGATCGCCGCGGCGGGCTTCTTCCTCCCTTTCGGTCGCGAGGGTGTTGGCGGCGCCATCGAGGTGGTTCGACCAGGTCACGTAACGCGCGGGTTCGCGCTTTCCGGACTTGGCGACGACGGGATGTCCGGACTCGGGCACGAGGCGGTTTTCAAATCCTTCGGCCAACAAAGCCACATAGCGCTCCTTCTCCTGCGCGGTGGGCCGGCGGGTGAGGAGACGCAGGAAGAGACGATCGACGAGCTCTTCGGCGGACTTCGACTCCATCGAGAGCGCGGTCACCCCGTGTCGATCGCTGAGCCGCGTCAGCCAGAGCCCCATCGTGCCGTTCGCGAGGATGGCGGGCTGCAGCACGTTCGGCTCGATCTCGCGGGCGTTGATCGGATCCTGGCGCGCTCCGCGCCAGCCGAAGGTCTCCATCAGGCTGGCCACCGCCTGGATGCGCGGCAGGGAAAGACTGGGGCGGTCGCGCTCGTTCGAGGTCGAGGCGAGCATCCAGGCCCGGCGCGGTTTGCCGAGGGTGATGGAATTGCTCAAGGCGCGCACGCTGTCGAGATCGAGGCTGACCTCCTCGAGGTCGAAGGGCGCGCCCGTCGCCGCGAAGAGCGAATCGACGATCTGCTCGGCGGTGAGGCGGCGCGGGCTCGGCGCGATGAAGAGCGGACTCGGCGCCGTCAGGAGCGGATCGGTGGCGCGCTGGTAGGCCTGCGAGTTCAGGATGAGGCGGGCCATGGCCTTGAGATCGTAGCCGCTTCGCACGAACTCGTGCCCGAGCCAGGCGAGCAGCTCGGGATGGGAGGGACCATCCTTTTCCCAATCGCCGATGCTCGCGACGAGTCCGCGACCCAGGTAGCGCTCCCAGAGCCGGTTCACCATCACCTGGGCGAAACGCTGGTTTTCCGGAGCGGTGACGAGGGCGGCGAGGCGGTCGCGCGGGTCGGCGGGATCGGCGGCGAGCTGGGCGGCGCTCTCCTCGTTCGCGAATTCGGGGAAAGGCCAGGCCGGCTTCACTTCGGAGCCCGGCTTCAAGGTCACCTCGATGAGCGGGGCGCGTCCGGTCTGGTGGATGCGGTCCATCGGCACGCTGCTCGACTCGGGCAGCTTGATGGACGACTCCTGCATCATCGCGGCGAGCTGGAAGAGGTCCTCCTGCTTCGAGGTGTGGGCCGGGGCATCGTGACAGCGGGCACACTTCATCTCCACCCCGAGGAAGGCGGAGCTGACGATCATCCCCTTCGCGGCCATGGGCACGTCGTTCTGCGAGGCCGTCGCGAATCCGGCGGGACCTCCGAAGCGCTCGCTGCCCTCCATGCGGAGGAGCTCCGTCACGAAGAGATCGGCGGGCTTGTTGTCGAGGAAGGACTCGTGCAGCCACCAGCGGAAGGGCCCCGTGTTGTTCAGGGTGGGGTTGATGATGTTCGGATTCTCCGCGAGCACATCCTGCCAGTAGCCCATCCAGTGATCGGCCCAGCGCGCGTCGGCGAGGAGGCGGTCGATCACCTGCGGGCGGCGCTTCTCCGCGGGGTCGGCGAGGAATTGATCGATCTCGGCCTCGGTCGGCGGCACCCCGACGGTGTCGAGGAAGACGCGGCGGAGAAAGACGAGATCCCCGGAGGCCGGTGTCACCTCGAATCGATCGACGTCGAACTGAGGCCAGGGTGCGCCTTCCTCGATCCACTTCGTGAGCAGCGCGATCTCCTTCTCCGAGAAGCCATCGCCCTTCGGAGGCATGATGTCGTCGCCCGCGTCGGGCGAGATGCGGTAGATCAGCGAGCTGCCGTCGACGTCGCCGGGAGTCACCGCCGCGCCATCGGATTTCCCGCCTTTCAGCGCCGCCTCGTGCAGATCGAGCCGCAGGCCTCCCTTCGCCTTTCCGCCCTGGTGGCAGCTGTAACATTTCGCCTCGAGGAGCGGCTTCACCTCTTCGAAATAATCGACCGTCGCGGCGTGGGCGACATCCAGTTCGGTCTTCACCCGTACGATGCGGTCGGCGATGAAATGATCGATGGGATTGTTCGCGAGGTATCCGTCGGGCAGCGCGGGCACCTTCACCGGATCGACCTTCGCCAGCCAATTCCGCCCGGCCTCGCGGCGCTGCTCCCAGTAGGCGGCGTGCTCGGCGCGGCGCTCGGCGCGGCGCCCGGTGTTGACGCGCGCATACCACTCGCGTCGCTCGGCCTCGTAGGCGGCCCAGCCTTCGTCGGTGTAGGCGACCTGCCGCGCTCCGGGCGTCAGCAAAGCCCAGCTCTCGCTGCCCTCGGGCGAGATCGCCGCGACCGTCTCGCCGAATTCCGGACGACGTTTGCTCTTGCCCGCCACGCCTCCGACCATGGTCTCGAGGATCACGAAATGTTCGCCGCCCTTCGACTCGAACTCCACCCAGGCCTCGCGGTTGCCCGGCGGCACGAAACGGAAATCGGGACCCAGATCGAGATACCCGTCCTGCTCCTTGAGATAGCCGTGACCGCCGGTGTCCCCGCTCGGGAAGGGCGTTTCCAGCACCTTTTCTCCGTCGATGAGGAGACGCCCCGGACCGCGGCTGCGCAGGAGGAGACGATGTTTGCCCGCCGGCAGCTTCACCGTCGCCGCGGCGCGGAAATGCGTCGGGATGGGACGGTCCGCCCGCACCCCGGTGGAGACGTATTTCTGCGGCCAGTCGAAGAATCCGAAGACGTCCTCGTGATAGGTCTCCGTCACTTCCGGTTCATCGGGCCAGGCATTCGCCTCGGGCACGCCTTTTTCACTGATCTGCACCAGCACCTTGCCGGCCGGCACCATTTCGCGCGTCACCGGAGGCGGCGGCGGATTGTAGGAATAGCGCGACTCGAGCTCTTTCGCCTCCGGCGCGCAGCGATGGATCGTCAGATCATCGATCCAGCCGCGGAAGGATTCCCCACGGCTGCGCTTGTAGCCCGTGCCGATCACGAGATCGTCCGCGTCCGTCACCGGACCGAGGTCCGTCGCCCCGCCCATGTCCCAGACCCCGTCCGTCGCCTTGCCGTCGATGAGGACGCGCAGGCTGTCTTTCCTGCCAAAGGTGTAGACCACCGCGAGGTGATGCCATCCCGTCGCCGGGACCTGCGCCTTGCTCCACCAGCGGTGCCATTCGCGCTTGCCGCCGTTCGCCGGATCCACGCTCGTGAAGAGAAAACCCACCTCCGCGCCGCCGCCCGCGCCCTTGAGACGCACCGCGTAGTTCTGGTTGTTCTCGCCGAGGTCCGCCCCGAGCTTGCCGTGGCGCCCCTTCCCTAACAAATACGCCATTTCCCCGTTCGCCAGATCCTTCACCTTCACCCAGGCCTCGATCGCGATCGTCTCGCCGAGACCGAATTTCAGGTTCGTCGCGCCGCCGCGTTCCACATCCTTCACCACGAGGAAGGATTCCTTGTCCTCGAAACAACCGGCACGGTTCTTCGCCTCGAAGGAAGGGTAACGCGGTGCCCGGGGTCCATCGAAAGATTGCTCGCCGGCCGCCTGCGCCTTGCCCGTCTTGCCCTGCCATTCCCCGGCTTCCTTCGCGCCGTCGAATTTCCATTGCAGGACGACCTCCGCCTCCGCGCGCGCGGCGAAGCCAAGGCCAAACAGCACGACCGCCAGGGCCACGTTCCGGATCGAAGAGGGGGTCTCGTTTTTCACGATCACAATCTACGCCGGAATCCTACCGGAAATCACCTTCCCTCTCCTACCACTTTCGGGGGGGCTTGATTGCGTGAGGGGGATCAGCACCCGCCCCCGCGCCAGGCCCGATAGGCCGAGATCGTCTCCGCAAGGCAGCGAGCCGCGTAGGCAATGACGGCGACGTCATCCAAGAGCCCGATGAAGGGAATCGCGTCCGGCGTCAGGTCGACCGGGCAAAGGAGATAGCCGAGCGCGCCCGCGATTTTGAGAATCTCCGTCCACGGCACCGGAAAACGCCCCGTGACGCCATCGCCGATGATTCCGACCAGGTCCACCACGTCGTCGATCACCGACCGGAGTCCACCGTCGCGCATCCTTTTCTCGAGAAACGCCATCGTTTCACGGGCGAGCTGCTCGATGCGTTCCCGGTTGGGGCCTTTTTGGAAGCGCTTTGTTTGTTGGTCGAACACGGTCTCATTGGTTTTCATGACTTTCCTTCGTTGGGATTGGGTTTGCTCAAGGGGTGCGTCCGCGACGCACCTTTGATCTCACAGGTGTCGAGCCCCGAAGGATTCGCGGGCTGCTCCGGACAGGTGTTGGGGGGGATGATTTTTCCCCCGTCATTCCAATGGGGAGGGAGCGTAACCGATTCGATCCTTCCACCGGCCGCTCGACAACCGGTGGCAATCACGCTGTTTACCGATGGATTACCGCGCGATCTCTTACATAAGAGTCAGGCGGATCGAGGTCGTCTCCGGAGCACCCCACCCCCGGTGCCGGTCCCTCCCCCCTCGAAAAATGCGGATCCCTTGCCCGGGATCGCCACCCCCGAGGCATTCGGCCCTTGCTCCATCCGGGGGCGGACGCTAAAAGAATCCCTGCACGCACCCGACCCACGCCTTGAGCGTCCCGGCGAGCCTCCCCTTTTTCGATTCCCCATGGCCGATCCGAACCTCTCCTCCTTCCTCTGGTCTGTCGCCGACCTCCTCCGTGGCGATTACAAGCAGTCCGATTACGGCAAGGTCATCCTGCCCTTCACCGTCCTCCGCCGCCTCGACTGTGTGCTGGAGCCCACCAAGGCCGCCGTCCTCGCCGAAAAGACCAAGCGCGAGGCCGCCGGGCTCAATCCCGAGCCCTTCCTGCTGAAGATCGCCGGCCAGCTCTTCTACAACGATTCCCCGCTCGACCTGAAAACCCTCATGGGCGACCAGGACCACATCGGGGAAAACCTCCGCGCCTACCTGCGCGGGTTCTCGCCGGCGGTGCGCGACATCTTCGACAGCTTCGATTTCCACACCCAGATCGACCGTCTCGACAAGGCCGGGCTGCTCTACCAGGTCACCGAGAAATTCGCCACCATCGACCTGCACCCCGAGGTCGTGAGCAATGCGCAGATGGGCGCCGTCTTCGAGGAGCTGATCCGCAAGTTCGCCGAGATTTCGAACGAGACCGCCGGGGAGCAC
>JALRFZ010000646.1 GCA_023253615.1 Verrucomicrobiales bacterium
CCGCCCGATGCGGAACGGATTCCGAGGACGTTTTCCATCACGAAGACCTTCGGCTGAAAGTGTTGGACGTAACGGAGGAATTCCTTGTAGAGGTGCCTACGCGAGTCCTCCTTGAGTCGCTCACCGTGATTTGACCCATCCCTCTGGCGAGCGGTGCTGAAACCTTGGCAAGGCGGGCCGCCGACGATTAGATCGACGTGGTTGGTGCGGATCAGGGTTTCGAGATCTGCAGGCGAAAACTCGGTTAGATCCTTCTCCAGCACTTGCGGAACGCCCGTCAGGTTCTCCCGAAAAACCTGAATTGCTTGCGGATTGAAATCCACTGCCGCCAAACACCGGAACCCCGCACGCTGCAAGCCAAGCGTAAACCCGCCACAGCCGCAGAACAGATCCAAGAAGGTTGGTTTTTTTTCGTTCACAAAAATTAGCTTTATTGCTTGCCTGAGGATATGGAATAACAACGAGGTTTGCAATCACGTTGTTATCTCGTAATGCGCAGGTTCAAACACTCGCCTGAAAAATCGATCGAGCCTCCGGATCCTCGCGGCCGAGTTCTCCCTTAGTAATCCCAACGCAAGGTCCCCGAATCCCCCTCACCCCAATCCCGGCACTTCCCAGCCCTTGCGGTAGGAGTTCTTGAGGAAGCGGTTCGCCTCGGGCACGTTCACCACCGCGAGCTTGTCGGAATCCCATTCGATCTCCGCCCCGCTGCGGTAGGCGACGTTGCCCAACAACACCGTCTCGGTGAGCGGTCCCGCATAGGCGAAGGGCGTCGAGGGCTGGCGCGATTCGCGAATCGCCGTGACCCATTCCTGGTAGTGGTTCGTGTCGGGCAGGTCGGCCCATTGGTAGTCGGCGAAATTCGCCTTCGGGAAGAGCTCCGGCATTTCGGGGAAGCCGACAAAGAGGTTGCCCTTTTCCCCGACGAAGAGAATCCCGTTGAGCGAGCCTTTCCAATCCGCCGGAGCCCGGAAGAGATCTCGGCTCGGCTGGCGGCCCGCCTCATACCAGCGCACCGTCACCGTGTCCGTCGTCAAGGCGGTGCCGGAGAAAGTGTAAAGAATCTCCGCCCAGGCCGGACCCGATTCCGGATGCGGCGCGGGACCTTCCGCCTTCACCTTCGTCGGTGCGCCGAGGCCCAACCCGTTCACGACCGGATCGAGGATGTGGCAACCCATGTCGCCGGCCACGCCCGTGCCGAAATCCCACCAACCGCGCCAGTGGAAGGGATGATAGGTCTTGTCGACCCAGGGCCGCTCCGGTGCGGTGCCGAGCCATTGATCCCAATGCACCGTCGCCGGAGGATTGCCTCCGGACGCGGGGCGGTCGAGGCCTTGTTTCCAATAGGTGCCGGGACGATCGGTCCAGGCATGCACCTCGCGCACCTTGCCGATGACCTGGTCCTCGCGCAGGGCGTGGATCGCGGTCTTGAGACGCTTCGTCGCGTGGTGCTGGATGCCCATCTGCGTGATCACTCCCGTCTCCTTCGCGATCCCGGCGAGGACGCGGGCCTCGTGGATCGTATGGGTGAGCGGTTTCTGCGTGTAACAATGCAGGCCCAGCCGCATCGCCGTGGCCGTGACCGGGGCGTGGGTGTGGTCCGGCGTCGTCACCATCACGCCATCAATGCCTTTTTGCTCGAGCAGCTTCCGCCAGTCGGTGTAGGCCTTCGCCGCGGGGAACTGCGCCTTCGCTTTGGCGAGACGATCCTCGTCGATGTCGCAGACCGCGACGATCTCGTTGCCGGGGGCGAGTTCCATCATGTCGCTCCAGCCCTTGCCACCCACGCCGACACCGGCGATCGCGACTTTCCGGGTGGGATCGGCCGCCGACAGGATCGCG
>JALRFZ010000647.1 GCA_023253615.1 Verrucomicrobiales bacterium
GGTCGTCGCAGGCTTCGGCTTTTTCAAAGGCGAGGAGGACATCACGCCGGATCGCGGTGGCATCGTCGAGGCTCTTGAGGCCGCGGGCGTGAGGTTCCCATTCGGCGTGGCCGAAATAACCGGTCTTCACCCCCATCGCGATGACGAGGTAGAGCGTTTTGTCAGGGATGGGACAATTGGCGGTGCCGTCCGAGGCGGATCGACACACCCGGGCCGCGGAGCGATCCGGAAAAAGCGGGGAAAAGGCGGCCTTCAGGATCGGGCGCAGGCCGGATCGTGGTCGAGACGGCCACGGTCTTTCCGCCGCGCGGGGCGGATGCAGAATACCGGGCCGGGTTGGATTCTCATTTCACCTTGAGACTACGATGATTTCCTCCGGAACGCGACCCGACCTTTTCAGAATCGTGGAATTCGCTTAGGTTCCGGCCATGTCTCCACGTCCCCGCTTCCTCCTTTGCCTCGGCCTCCTCTGCCTCTCCCCCGGCCTGGCGCAGGAAGAGCCCCCGCGCTCCGTCCCGAAGCCGGGTGAGAAGTCCGGGGAAGTCCCCGTGCCCGAGGTGAGCGTGCAAAAGATCGGAGAGACCCTCTACCGCCTCGGCGGGATCGAGTTCGACGCGAAATCGCGCGAGATCCGCTTTCCGGTGGTGGTGAACATGCGCGAGGGCGGACCGGTCGAGTATCTCCTCGTCCATGAGAACGGCAAGGTCCACGAGTCCATCCTCACCACCGCGGTCTCGCCGCTGCATCTCCAGATCGTGATGAAACTGCTGCGCTACCAGGCCGGCAACGGCGACGTTTTCAACTGTCTCCTCATCCCGGAGCTGATCGAAAAGGAAGGGGGCAAGGAAGCCGACCGCGGGGAGACGGTCTCGTTTCTCTTCACGCCCGAGGGCGGCGAGGCGATGCCGGTCTACGATCTCGTGATCGATGGCGAGAGCGCCGAGGCGATGAAGCCGGGAGGCTGGATCTATACCGGCTCGGTGGTGCAGGACGGAGCCTTCATGGCCGAGGCCGAGGGATCCATCATCGCGATCTACCTCGACCATCTCGCCCTTTTCAACATGACCCGCGAGGGGGCCGACATCGACGAGCGCTGGGGCGCGCGCCACAGCGTCATCCCCGAAATCGGCACCAAAGGCGTCCTCACGATCCGGGCCGGGGAGATTCCGGTCACAAAAAAGGATTGAACGCGCCAATCCCCGCGCGACTCCAAGTCGTTCGCATCCCATCCAGCCAATATTCATGAAAACCTCTCTCACCCTGCTCTCCGTCGCGGGACTCCTTTCCTGCCTCCCCGCCTCCGCCCAGGATCGTCCCGCCCCCGGAGTGGACGGGGCCAACGTCTCGCTCAAACTCGAAGTCGAACGCGCCATCGCCAAAGGGGTGGAATACCTGAAGTCGAAGCAGGACAAGGAGAAGGGCTCCTGGAGCGATCCGGTGAATCCGGCCTTCACCGCGCTCGCGATTTCCTCCATCCTCGGTGATCCGAATCTCGATCCCGCCAAGGGCCTCCCCGCCGAGGTGGAGAAAGGCTACGAATTCCTCCTCTCGAACGTCAAGCCCGATGGCGGCATCTACAGCAGGGGGCTCGCCACCTACAACACCGCTCTCGCCGTGACGGCGCTGGTGCAGTCGGGCAAGAAGGAGCACCTCCCCGTGATCGCGAAGGCCCGCCGCCTCCTCGTGAACCAGCAACAGGATTACGACAAGAAGGGCACGGTCGACAATCTCTTCGACGGCGGGATCGGCTACGGCGGCACCTACGCCCACTCGGATCTCTCCAACACCCACCTCGCGATGGAGGCCCTCTATTATTCGAAGAAGGTCCTCGCCGACACCGAATTCGACGACACCAAGGAATTCGACCTCGATTGGAATGCGGCGATCGAGTTTGTCAGCGCCACCCAAAACAGCGAGGCGAGCGTGAAACGTCTCGGCGACTGGGCCGGTCTGCGCGAGGAGGACAAGGGCGGGTTCGTCTATTTCCCCGGAGACACGAAATCGGAGGAGATCGAGCTGAAGACCGACGGCGGCACGAAGACCGCCCTGCGCAGCTACGGCAGCATGAGCTACGCGGGCTTGCTCTCCTTCATCTACGCCGACATGGACCGCGATGATCCGCGCATCGCCTCGGTCATGGATTGGCTCAGCAAGAACTTCACCCTCGAGGAAAATCCGGGGATGGAGGCGCAGGGGCTCCACTACTATTACCACACCATGTCGAAGGCCCTCGCCATCACCGGCACGAAGGCGCTCGTGACTCCCGAAGGTAAAAAGATCGATTGGAAAAAGGATCTCGCCCTGAAACTGATGAGCGACCAGCAGGAGGACGGCTCGTGGGTCAACCAAGGATCCAACCGCTGGATGGAGGACAATTCCATTCTCGTGACCGCCTATTCGCTGCTCGCGCTGGAGCACCTCTACCGGCAGCTGTGAGGGTGGTCTGAAGTCGTCCAACCCGGCCAAAACCGGCTTTGCCCGCCGCAAATCCGGCATTGCTTCG
The DNA here is from genome assembly GCA_023253615.1 of Verrucomicrobiales bacterium. Classification (GTDB taxonomy): domain Bacteria; phylum Verrucomicrobiota; class Verrucomicrobiia; order Verrucomicrobiales; family DEV007; genus Arctic95D-9. The sequence goes on from JALRFZ010000647.1 coordinate 2,504, forward strand.
ACCACGGCGATCGTGCCTAAGCTGGGGCATGAAACGCTTGCTTCTTTCCACGCTCCTCCTCGGCTTCGCTCTTGATCCCGCGCGCGCTGAAACCATCCCGCTCTGGCCCGACCTCGCGCCGGGCGAGACGACCAAAAAGCCCGGCACGGAATTGCCGATGCGCCCCGAGGACCAGCCGCCCATCAGCCGGGTCGAGAACATCACCGCGCCGACCCTCGCGCTCTTCCCGGCACCAAAGGAGAAGGCGAACGGAGTCGGTGTCCTCATCCTGCCGGGAGGCGGATTTGGCAAAGTGGTGCCCAACATGGAGGGATCGGAGGCGGCGGCATGGCTCAACGGGCTCGGCATTTCCGCCTACGTCCTCAGCTACCGCACCACCACCGGCGTCGATCCCGCGGGCGAGGCCGTGGCGAAGGCCGAACCTTGGAAACGGCCCCTCCAGGATTCGCAGCGCGGCATCCGCCATCTGCGCCATCACGCGAAGGAATACGGTCTCGATCCGGCGAAAATCGGCCTGCTCGGCTTCTCCGCGGGAGGTCAGGTCGCGGCGATCCACCTGACGAGCGAGTCGGCGGCCTACGAAGCGGTCGATGCCGTCGACGAGGCAGGCTTTCGTCCCGATTTTTCGATGTTGGTCTACCCCTGGCGCGTCGCTGATGACAAAACGGGACAACTGATGCCCCAGATCAAACCTTCCGCGAAGATGCCGCCGGGATTCCTCGTCCACACCGACGACGACAAATCGTCCTCGCTCGGCGCGGCCCTGATCTATCTCGGAATGAAGCAGCATGGCGTCTCCGGCGAGCTGCACGTCTATCAGAATGGCGGCCACGGCTACGGCACGCGTCCGCGTCCGGGATCCGTCATCGGCACGTGGAAAGATCGCGGCAGCGACTGGTTGCGGGTCAGGGGACTCGCGGCGGAATAGACCCGCGCGATCCGACGTTTCCGCCCCCTCGTTTTCCTTGCGGATTTCGCCTGAGGGCCGTCCTTAGGGCGCATGAAAACGCTCACCATTGGTCTCACGCAGTTCGCTGCGGTGGAGGACCCGGCCACGAATCTCGACAGCTCCGAACGCCTTGTCCGCGCCGCCGCGGCGAAAGGCGCGCAGGTGATCTGCCTGCAGGAGATGTGCTCGACGCTCTACTTCTGTCGCAGCGAGGATCCCGCGCTCTTCCGCTATGCCGAGGCCATCCCGGGCGACACGACGGCCCGCTTCGAGGCGATCGCGAAAGAGCTGGGGGTCGTCATCGTCCTGCCGCTCTTTGAGAAGCGCGCCACCGGGCTCTATCACAACACCGCCGCCGTCCTCGATGCCGACGGCACCTGCCTCGGCAAGTATCGCAAGATGCACATCCCCGAGGATCCCGGGTTTCACGAGAAGTTCTACTTCACTCCCGGCGATCTCGGCTACCGCGTCTGGGAAACCGCCTTCGGCAAAATCGGCGTGCTCATCTGCTGGGACCAATGGTATCCCGAGGCCGCGCGTCTCACTGCGATGCAGGGGGCGAACGTACTGTTCTATCCGACCGCGATCGGCTGGCTCGCCGAGGAAAAGGACACCCTCGGCAAAGCCCAGCACAATGCCTGGGAAACCGTGCAGAAGGGCCACGGCGTCGCCAACGGATGTTTCGTCGCCGCCTCGAACCGCGTCGGCCGCGAAGGCGACACGATCTTCTGGGGACAATCCTTCGTCAGCAATCCCTATGGCGAGGTGATCACCCGCACTCCCGTGACCGAAGAGACCGCTGAGGCAGTGGTGTGTGATCTGGAGCAGCTCGAGGAGTTCAGGAACATCTGGCCGTTCTTCCGGGATCGGAGGATTGATAGTTATGATTCGATACTGAAGCGTTGGATCGATTGATCGTAGACCACCAAAACTCTCCGCATGTCATCCTCTCTGAAAGATCTGGGCTACCGAATGCCCGCCGAATGGGCCCCCCAATCCGCGATCTGGCTTTCTTGGCCTTCGGGTCATCCCGATTGCTGGCCCGAGACCCTTGCCAAGGTCGAATCGGTCTTTGCCGAAATCGCCGCCGCGATCAGCCGCTACGAACCCGTGCGCATCAATGCTCCGGCCGCCCGTCATGAGGAAATCCGCCGTCAGATCCTCGGGGCCCGCGCCGTTGCCGATCAGGTCGAGCTCTACGATCATCCCAACAACGATGTCTGGTGCCGCGACCATGGTCCGCTTTTCGTGAAACACCGCGAGACCGGCGCCCTCGCCATCACCGACTGGGGCTTCAACGGCTGGGGCGACAAGTTCGGTCCCTACGAGCTCGACAACGAGATCCCGCGCCACATCGCGAATACCCTAGGGCTCCCGCGCTTCGAGGCGGGGATGATCCTCGAGGGCGGCTCGATCGAGCAGAACAGCCTCGGTCAGATGCTGACGACGGAAGCCGTCCTCCTCAATCCGAACCGCAATCCCGATCTTTCCCGTGGCGAGATCGAGGAACGCATCAAGGACTACCTCGGCATGGACGAGATCTTCTGGCTCGCCTCCGGGATCGAGGGCGACGATACCGACGGACACATCGACGACATCGCCCGCTTCGTGAACGACGCCACCATCGTCATCTCGCGCGAGCCCGACGGCGACAATCCGAACCATCGCGTCCTCGCCGAAAACCGCGAGCGCCTCGGCGACTTCCGCCTGCCTGATGGGTCGAAACCCGAGATCGTCGACATCGACCTGCCCGAAGCCTGTCTCGCGCCCGACTGGAGGCTCCCCGTACTCCCGGCGAGCTACGTGAACTTCCTCATCCTCAACGGCGCCGTCCTCGTCCCCGTCTTCGGACAGGAAAAGCGTGACCGTGCCGCGGTGGGTTTGTTAGGCGAGCTTTTCGCGGGACGCGAGAT
>JALRFZ010000017.1 GCA_023253615.1 Verrucomicrobiales bacterium
ACATGGCCGATCGCTGCGCCGATCACGCCTGCAGAGGTCGCAATGGCGATGTTTTGACTGCGCGGCGTGGTGGCGGTGATCTCATCGATGCCTCGAGCGACGCGAGCGCGAAAGGCCTTCCACGACTCGACATCGGGCGCCGAGATCGTCCATGTCGTCGCGGATCTGGTAGGCGATGCCGAGATTCTCGGAATACTGCTCGAGCACGGTCGCGAATTCGTCGAGTTGTCCCGCGTAGGCGGCACCGAGTTTCAAGGCGACCTCGAAGGCCGGGGCCGTCTTCTGGCGGAAGATCTCGAGGACCTGCTTCGAAGTGAGCGGCTGCGGATCACGCGCCCAGACGAGCTCGGCACCCTGACCGCGACACAATTCCCGTTGTCCGCGCGCGGCGACGAGGAGCATCTGCGTCTTCGCGGCATCGCTCGCCTGGCATTCGCCAATGAGGCGGTAACCCTCACCGATCAACAAATCCCCGGCGTTCAGGGCAACGGCGACGCCGTGCTCGGCGTTCAAGGTCGGTTGGTCGTAGCGGCCGTGGTCCTCGTCCTCGATGTCGTCGTGGATGAGCGAGGCCTTGTGGAAAAGCTCGGTGGCGAAGGCGATCTTCTTGAGATCCTCCGGGATCGGATTGCCGCGTTCCTCGCGCAGGGCCTCGTAGGCGGCCACGGTAAGAAAAGGACGCCAGCGTTTCCCATCACGGGCGAGCCATTCGCGGGCGATTTCCTCCTGACGACCGGTCGCAGGTCCCATCACCTGCTCGATCGCCTCGGGAGTGAACCAGGTCTTCACCTCGTTGTGGAGACCGGTGAGATCGAGACGCCGGGTCTGGTCGTCGCTGGTGAGGTGGATGTATTCCCAGACCCAGTCGATGTCGACGGTGGTGTTGATGCAGTCGTCCTGCAGCAAGGGCACGGCGATGGAAGGAATCGCGGCGGCCTCGACGTAGGGAAAGGTGCGCTCCAGCACGGGAAGGCAGGAAATGCCGACGATGGCCTCGATCTGTCCCGTCTGGATCAGGGACATGACGATGGCCGAACCTTCCGCGACGAGGACGGCGTAACCGAGACGTTCGGCCTCGTTTTGGAAATCCTGGATCGAACAAAGGCCACACTGTTTGCAGAGCAGGCCGAATTCATCGAAGGGCGCCGGGCATTTCTCCTCGACCCGGAGGCACTTCGGCATGAGGAGGAGACGCCGCTCATAGGGAATCTCCGCAAGCGTCTCGCGCCACATCTCGTTGTTGAGACAGACGGCGGTGTAGTGGAGGTAGGTCTCGTCGCTCTCGTAGCCGAGTTTCGCGAGGATGCGGCGGGCGTGCACGTCGAGTTCCTCCAGCGGCATCGGCGGCACGGGATTCCACTCGGCGACGTAGTTCCGGATTTCGCGGAGGAAGGCATCGCGCTCGGCCTTGGTCTGCGGGATGTTTTTCTTCGGGGGCCGGAAACGGGTGGTCGTGATCGGCACGGGCCGGGGCACCTTGATCGTGGCGAGGGTGTCGACTGGCTTGGACATCGGCGGACGGAGGAGCAAAGAGGGTTGGATCGGGGAGGCAAGAGGGTGGAGTAATCCGGATCGCCCGCCAGTTTACAGCAGGGAAACGCCGCGAAAAGTAGAATCGATGCGCAAAAAATGACAATCCGCGATCAAGGAAGGGCGTTTTTCCATCAGGAACGTCCGATCCGGTAAATCTTCACCTCTCCCTGGATGTTCCGTTTGTAAGTCAGCTTCAGTTCACCGGATTCGAGTTGGCCCGCGTAATCCAGAGGCACGGTGATCCACATCTCCTCTCCTTCGAGTGAAACTTTGGCACGGAAGCGCTCGGGAATCTGCCAGCGTACCGGCATGGGGCTCCAGCCTTTTCCCCGGGGACTCACGAGGATGTCAAAATCGTGATAATCCGCGTCGATCCGGTTGAACTCGAGCACCCGCGCGACCGCCTCCAGACGACCACGGCCATGCTCCCACCACACGGCAAACGCTCCGGATAGCAACAAGGCGGCGAGGGTCGCGGCGAATTGTTTGTCAGTCCGCGTCAGTGTCATTCCCAACCCCTATGACAACTCCTTGACGCTCACAAGATCCTTCGTTGAAAATGGAGACGATGGACGGAAAGAACAAACCCAAGGGCCAGATCGCGATGGCGTGGATCGTCTTGGCCCTCATCGCGGGCGTGGTGGCTTCGATTTTCGTCCCGGCACAGAACTCGATCGCGGAGCGTGCCCCGGTGGCAGTTGCCGTGAACCAGGTGAAACAGCTTTTACTGGCTTGTCGCGCGTATGCTGCGGACCACGAGGGGCGTTACCCGCCCGCGCTTGACGCCTTGTTTCCCGATTACCTCGACCACAAAGAAGCTCTCCGCATCCAGAATGAAATGAGCCCCCCGCTTACGTTGATCTACCACCCGGACAAGACGGAGCACGACGATCCAAGGTCGGTTCTCATTGAATTTCCGGTCCTATATGAAGGGAAACGCATCGTCGGCTACGTAGGCGGTCATATTCTGGAGGTCGCCGTGCCATGAGAGAATTGAATTTTCCCTACTTGAGGCCTTACCCAAGGCCTTGACGCCGATTTCCCAAGACGGCACGATGCCCCCATGCATCACGATCTTTCTCCCGAGCAACGGCGTGCCATCGAATCCGCCCTCCGGCGCGGGAGCAAGATCGAAGCGGTGAAACTCTACCGCGAGGCCACGGGCGCGAGTCTGGCCGAGTCGAAAGACGCGGTCGAAGCGATGCCGGTGGACTCCATCCCGGTCGGCGACTTGCCGTCCATCCTCCCGACGACGGGCATGACTCCGGAGGGAATGAACGCGATCGTGGCCGCGATTTCCCGGGGCAACAAGATCGAGGCGATCAAGCTCTACCGGGAAG
>JALRFZ010000021.1 GCA_023253615.1 Verrucomicrobiales bacterium
CTTGTCTCGAGCAAGGCAACGACGACGCTGAGGCCGTGGTTTTTTCCCGACGACAGTTCCACCCTCGACTCCGGCTACGGTCGGGCTCCCGGGATCGGCACCCGCGGTCCCCTCGGAGACAACGCGGCGAGGCGTCTCCCGCGCGAGGCGAATCTGCAGTTCCGACGTGAGATCGTCGTGCGCGTCAAGGCACACTCCCCCTCGCTTTACCGCGCCTGGTCGGAGTCGCCGCTCTACCTTCGCACCTCCACCCTCGCCCTCTTCGAGAGCGAGGAAGTGCTCTCGCCGGTCCGGAGCGGGCGATGGATCTACGACACCGACGACGGCGAAGAGGATCAACGCATCGTCCTGAAGCCAGGCCGCGGATCCTTCAGCACCGATCCCCCGTCCCGGCTCCACACCTACTACATCGACCGGCGATCGATCAACCACCTGCCCTTCATCGAGGGAACCAAGACCTTGTATACCCCCTCGGTCTATGAATTCGCCGATGACTGGTATCAACTGTCCGCGGCCGAGGAATTCCAGCAGATCCGCTACACCGCCGCCTTGTCCGGAGAGCCCGTCGCGGCACTGCAGGCAGCAGACCTCGCCCGACGCCACCCCGGGGAGCCCCCCGGCATCTACCTGCAGATGCCCCCTTCCCCCCTCTCGGGAAAAATCCGGGAATGGTGTGCGACCTTCCCGGACGGCGATCCACTCGGATCCATCCGTACCGAACTCTCCGCACGGACCACCTACTCGCTGCGTTTCAACACCCCCGAAGGTTCGAGTCCTCTCGACGAGTTTCTCTTTGGAAACGGCCGGGGGCATTGCGAACACTACGCGTCCGCGACCGTTCTGATGCTGCGCAGTCTCGGCATCCCCGCCCGGGTCGCCTACGGCTTCGCCGGCGGCACCAGCGATCCCGCGCAGCGGCTCTTCGCCTTCCGGGACAGCGACTTCCACGCCTGGGCCGAGGTGCTGACCCCCGATCGTGAATGGAAGGTATTCGACACCACCCCACGCGTCGCCAGCGCCGCCCCTCGTGTTCCATCCTCCGACGCACTGCCGATCCTCGAGGATCACCCCTATCACGACCTCTCTGAATTCGACGTTACTGCGGCGGGCCGGAACCGGGATTGGAGCGAGACCCTCCATCAGTCGATCAGCTGGCTGTCGCGCCATTTCCTTCCCGCCAGCGCGATCGGGCTCGGCCTGATCTTCCTGCTGACGCGCCTCCTCGCCGCACGACGCCGGAGCCGCGGCGAAGTAGAAGGCAAATCCCCGCGCCACCGCACCGGTCGGGAGCAGATCCCCGCTTTTCTCCGCGAGCTGGAGAGCATCGCCGCCTCCGCCGGTTTGAAACGCACACCCGGCAAGACCTGGCGGGAACTGCTCGATCAACTCGCCGGGCGCATTCCCTTGCCTCCGACCTCGGTCGAGGCCGTCCGATACCATTACCGGACCACCTATGCCGGCGGAGAGCGTGACGAAGCGAACGAAATCCGCTTTCTCGAATGCCTGCGGGAGTCGAGGATTACCGGCGAGAGGTCGGCGCGTGATTGACAAGCACCCTTGTCCGCGGCTCATTTCCCCTCCGACCGTTTCCACCGCTTTGACATGACCGACCCCTACTGGCTCGACCGCGCCCGCGGCTACCTCGACCTCGCGATGTACGACGAGGCGTGGTCCGAGCTCGATCAACTCCCTCCTGACAAACGCGACCGCCCCGAGGTGCGCGAATTCCGCATCACGATCCGGCTTGATGAAGGCAGGATCGAGGAAGCGCTCGCTCTCTGCGGCATCCTATGCAGCCTGCACCCTGGAAACCACGCCGGATTCATCCAGGGTGCCTATTGCCTCCACGCCCTCGGCCGTACCGAAGACGCGATCGAACTCCTCCAGGCCGGTCCTGAAACCCTGCGCGACGAACCCGTCTATTTCTACAACCTCGCCTGCTACGAAGTCGCCCTCGGCAAAGACCAGGCGGCCCTGACCTGGCTGAGGCTCTCGGTGGAAATGGACCGCCATTTCCGCGAGCGCGCCCTCGCCGATCCCGATCTCGCCGCCGTCGCCGAGGCTCTCTGAATGCATGAGTCGTGCCCTCGAAGAACGCTTTTTCCGGAACTTCGAAGAGCGCGGCGAACTCGGCGCTTCCGTCTCCATCTGGAAAGACGGCGAAGAAATCCACTCCCTCCACCACGGATGGGCTGATCCGCGCCGCGAAATCCCGTGGGGGGCCGACACCCTCGCTCCCGTGTGGTCCGCGACGAAGGGACCCGCCGCCATCGCTTTCCTCCTCGCCCTCGGGAACGCCGGCTTGTCTCCCAATGATCCCGTCGCCAAAGTCTGGCCCGGACTCCTCGCCGCCCGGGAAAGTTCCCTGACATTCGTCCAATTGCTCTCCCATCAGGCCGGGCTCCCTGCTCTCTCGCAAGAAAACCGTCCCCACCTCCTCTCCCATCGCGAGGTGATCGCGGCGATGGAGTGCCAGAAGCCTTTCTGGACTCCAGGCGACGGGCACGGCTACCACCCCCGCACGATCGGATACCTTCTTGACGAAATCGTCAGAAGAGTCACCGGAGGCGTACCCCTGGGACGATATTGGAACGAGAATCTCGCCTCCCCCTTGCGGATCGATTTCTGGATCGGTGGCTTTCCCGCCCATCTCCTGGATCGACTCGCCGTCATGGTGCCGCCGAAAGTGCAGCGCCCCAACGAGGAAGAGATCCCCTTTTACCGTGCCCTTGCCCGGCCCGATTCCCTGGCCCTCGCCGCCTTTGCCTCTCCTGCCGGAATGCGTTCCCTCGGAGAAATCAACCAGCTCGAGTATCTCCAGGCTGGTCTTCCCGCCTTCGGAGGCATCGGCTCCGCCCGGGCGCTGGCCAAATTCTACCAGATCCTCGCACAGGATGGAGTGCTCGATGGCGTCCAGGTGCTGCCCGCCCGTGTCGCCCGCACCGCCCGCACCGTCCAGACGAGCGGCCCCGACCAAACCCTGCTCCTTCCCACCGCCTTTACCGGGGGCTTCAAGGCCGATCCCCTCGATGCCGGCGGACGCAAGCTGCGCCGGCTTTTCGGTCCCTCCCTTTCCGCCTTCGGTCAACCCGGAGCCGGCGGCAGCCACGCCTTCGCCGATCCCGTCACCGGCCTTTCCTTTGCCTACGTGATGAACCAGATGGAATCCGGCATCCTACCGAACCGCAAGTCCCTCGACCTCGTCGATCTGCTATACCACGACGTCTGACCCAGCCTCTCCATCGAGCCCCCCGGCTCCCCATGCTTGATTCCCCGACTGCTTCAGCCTCAACGGTGTGGAAAACTCTTCACTAAAAAGTCGCGTAGACATGGCGTAGCCGGGCCGGGGCGGCCTCCCGGGAAGTCGGGCGG
>JALRFZ010000041.1 GCA_023253615.1 Verrucomicrobiales bacterium
GAAGGCGGTGCGATCGACGGCGCGCGGCCCGGGCGGGGCCGGTTCCGCAGTTACCTCCTCGGTGCACTGAAGCATTTCGCCGCCGATCAACGGGACCGCGCCCTCTCGGCCAAGCGGGGCGGCGGCGCGGAGCATGCCGGGATCGACGAAGGCACCGAGATCGCAGACGACGGCGTCGAATCACCCGATCGGGCCTTCGACCGACAGTGGGCGCTCACCGTTCTGGAGCGGGCCATGGGCCGGCTTGAGTCGGAGATGCGGGCGGAAGGAAAATCCGCCCAGTTCGAGGCCTTGCATCCTTGGCTGACCGCCGATTCCGAAAGTTCCCAGGGCGCAGCGGCCGCGACTCTCGGCATCAGCGTCGAGGCCGTGAAGGTGGCGGTTCATCGTTTGCGAAAGCGTTTCCGCGAGGCGGTGAAGACCGAGATCGCGCAGACCGTGAGCGAGGCCGCCGATGTCCGGGAAGAGCTCGACGCCCTCACCGGCGCGCTGCGGGGGTGACTGACGGCGAGCAAGCCGCTGTAAAAGGGCTTCGGTTTTCAGCCAATTTTCGCGGATCAGTCGGGGAATGCGTGGTCACGACTCACGGATGGCATCGGCAAAGGGCGAGAAAACACCCGAGTTCCTGACTCATGGTCCGACAATCAAACCTGCCGCCTGAGCCAGCGTTCTCTGCCGTTCATCAAAGGTCCAGAACTCCGTCGCGCCCGAATCGAGTGCAGCAGCGACTTGCAGGATGTCATAAGCGCGGTGACCGCCAGATTCCGTGTGAGCCGCAGAAACTGACGCTGCCTTGATAAAGATCTGATTCGTGTCGCACGGAGTTTGGACAATGTGCCCTTCGAGCTTGTCGGACTCGAAAGCCGCCATTCGCGTCTTGGACGCTGCGGTTTCGATTTTTCCGCGAAAGACCAGCAGTCTCAGCGCATTCGCAAACTCGAACTCGTTGACCGTTGTTATGTGAATGGGCAGGGCGCGGAGAGAGACTTGCTCTTTCGCGGCGGCGGTGTTCACATCCATCCCATAGAGCGAAATGAGGAAGCTGGTGTCTGCAAAGACCATTGCGGTGCCAGATTCTTCGCCCGATCAATAGCGGCTCCCCATTTCCTCGTAGAGATCTTCCAGATCCTGCTTCGAAAGCATCGGCTCGTCCGCGTGATCGCGCTGAAAGGCCGCGCTCTTTGACCAGTCCACCGTCGGCGCATTCGCGGGGCTCGCCGTCGGACGACATTGATCCGGCCTCACGATGACTTCTTCACCGGCCTCCAGCCATCCCAGGATGGTCGGTAGCCGCGTCGTCAGGTCGTGTGCGGTGGCGGTCTTCATGGGGGAAACGTTCTTTATTCGTGCGGCTCTGTCAATCCGGACGCCACTCTTCAGAAGTGGGCGCTCTCGGGAAAGTCAGGCGGAACTCGCGAACTTGTCGAGAGATTCTCCGTTCCATCGTAGTATTCCCGAAGCCGGGTCATCTCCGGTAAAGGACAAGGGAGTGAGGACAAAGGAATGCTTCCCTCTTATTCCCGTGTCCCCAATTCCCCTCTCCAAATTCCACCCCCATGAATCGCCGCCATTTCCTTCGCGCCGCCGGCGCCTGTCTCGCGCTGCCGTCGATCGGCCGGGCCGCCGAGGCCTTGCCGCCGCAGCGTCTCTTCGCGATCCATGTGCCGCTGGGAATGATGCCGCAGTTTTTCTTTCCTGGGGCGGGCGGGGCCTCCAGTCCCTATCTCGATCTCCTCGCCGCCCATCGCCCGCGTTTCACCACCTTCGCGGGGCTCTCGCATCCCGGCGTGGATGGGAATCACCACGCGGGCCAGTGTTTCCTCAGCGGCGCCCCGCATCCGGGACAGCCGACCTTCCGCAACAGCCTCTCGCTCGACCAACTCGCTGCGGAGCACCTTGGTTTGGAGACGCGTTTTCCCTCCCTCGCGATCTCGGTGAGTCAGGGCGAGCACTACGGCGACTCCATCGCGATCTCGCGCTCGGGCGTGATGTTGCCGCCTGAAAAAAGCGCGGAGCGTCTCTATCGCCGTCTCTTTGTCGCGGGTACGCCCGAGGAAAAAGCCGCGACGATGCGCCGCATCGAGGCGGGCGGCAGCGTGCTCGATCTCATCCTCGACAAGGCCAACCGCCTCGAGGCGAAGGCCGCCCCGGAGGACCGCGCCCGGCTGGACCAATATTTCCAGAGCGTGCGCGAACTCGAGGGACGGCTCCGGCGCAACATCGAATGGGAAAACCGCCCCAAACCCGCGGTGGACTATCCGCAGCCGAAGGATATCGCCGACGCCAACCAGGTCATCGCTCGTTCGAAGCTGATGTTCGACCTCGTCCGGCTCGCCCTCCAGACCGACAGCACCCGTGTCGTCACGTTGAACCTCAGCACCTTCTCCGTCGTGCCGCATGTGCCGGGCGTGAAGAACGAGACCCACGGGCTCACCCACCACGGCAACGAGCCGGAGAAGATCGCCGAACTCCGCAAGATCGAGGAGGCACAGATGACCGCCTTCGGCGAGCTGCTCGCGGCGTTCGATGGCGTCGCCGAGACCGGTGGCACACTGCTCGACCGCACCCAGATCCTCTACGGCAGTTGCCTCGGCAACGCGAACTCCCACAGCAACCGCAACCTGCCCGTCATCCTCGCCGGAGGCGGCTTCAAACACGGCGGCCACCTCGCCTTCGACGAAACGAACAACACACCCTTGGCCAATCTCTTCGTGTCGATGCTCCAGGGCCTCGGCGTCGAGGCGGACCGCTTCGCGAGCAGCACGGGGACGCTGGGCGGGTTGGAGACTTGAGGGATCTGGCGGATTCCCGTTGGCATTTTGCCCGGCCGGTGATAGCACAGGAGCGGTTGCCGGGCCCGGCGCCGATGAAACCCTCTTTGCTCCCGGAATGAACCCTCTTCGATCCCTCACGCGGCAGGCGATGCCGCTGCTGCTCCTCGCAATCCCCGCCGCCTTCGCCGAGACGCCGCGTCCGCGGTTGCAGATCCTCAACGGCACCGGCGGTCCGGTCGGGATTTTCTGGCTGAAGTCGGTGAACGAACGCGTGCCCAACGGCTCCGTCGATCCTAACAAAGACACGATCATCACCACGACGATCGGTCACCGGTTCGCGATCGTCGACCAGACGGGCGGCGAGACGGTGATCGAGTGCCGCCTGCCCGTGCAGGCCCACCAGGTCGGCGGCATTCCCGCCTTTTACACCCAGCGGATCGAGGCAAACGGTTATCCCATCGTCGCTTCGGCCGGGGTGAATCCTTACGCGCTCAAAGAAGCCGCCTATCTCATCGACCTGATGCTGGCGAAGCGTCCCGACGTGCGCGAAGCGATGATCGCGAGCGGCTCCCGGCTCTGCATCCTCGCGTGGAATGAATTCACCACCGGGCAGCCCGAATTCGCGCGGCTCGGGGAAAAACCGCACCCGGCCTTTCCCGCCATCGACGGGAAGGACTACTGGGATGCCCGCGCCCGCGGTCTCGGCGGCAGTGCGACCGATCCCTATTGCTCCTGCGGCGAGGAGAACCTGCTCGCTTATCCCGGCGATCCCTACGCGGCCGAGAGCATCCTCATCCACGAGTTCGCCCACAACCTCCACCTGCGGGGACTGAACAATGTCGATCCCACCTTCGACGACCGGCTCAAGGCCGCCTACGTCGACGCGATGAAACGCGGCCTGTGGAAGGGCAAATACGCCGGGGTGAACCACTTCGAATATTTCGCCGAGGGCGTGCAGTCGTGGTTCGACAACAACCGCGAGAACGACCACGACCACAACCACGTCAACACCCGCGCCGAGCTCATCGCCCATGATCCAGGACTCGCCGCACTCTGCCGCGAGGTCTTCGGCGACACGGAATTGAAATACACCAAGCCGCAGACGCGCCTGAACGGACATCTCGCAGGTTATGATCCGGAGAAGGCCCCGACTTTCGTCTGGCCGGAACGTCTCGTGGAGGCGAAGGCCGCCATCCGCGCCGCAGCGGAAGAACGCGACCGGAAGGCGAACCCGGAACCGGTCCGCGAGACCCGCGCGATCCTCGGCTGGCAGGTCCACGTGCATCGCGAACTGCTCGGGAAGGAAGCCGCCGCCACGGCGAAGGCGCTCGGCCTCCTCGAAGTGCAATTGGGTGAGATCATTCGGGTCGTGCCGCCCGCCGCCCTCGGCGAATTGCGGAAAGTTGCGCTGTATTTCAATCCCGCGTATCCCGGCGTGCGGCATCGCGCCGAGTATCATCCGGGTGCCGGCTGGCTCGAAGAGAACGGCCGCGATCCGTCGATGGCGCGCGGCATCGAGTTCACCAACACCCTCCAGTTTGAGGAGGAAATGGACCGCATGCCGAATTTCGCCCTGCACGAGCTGGCCCACGCCTATCACCACCGCGTCCTGCCGATGGGTTTCGCCAATCCCGGGATCCGGCTCGCCTACGAGGCGGCGAAGAAGGGCGGAGGCTACGAGAAGGTCGGGCGCCGCCACGGCGGATCGAAGCCGGACACCGTTGAGCGCGCCTACGCCCTGACAAACCCACAAGAGTATTTTGCCGAGACGACCGAGGCTTTCTTTTCAAGGAACGATTTTTTCCCCTTCACGCGGGAAGAGCTTTCAAAACACGATCCGGCGATGACCGAGCTGCTGCGCGACTTGTGGGGCGTGAGGTGATGCCGCGGTTTTGTCTCGTGGCGCGTCGTCAAGGTGCCATGATGGCCCGGCCACGGTAGACACCTCTTTCGAAGGCCCCGACCACGTTATAACCTCCCGCCCCGTCTCCGTTTGCCATCATGACGAAGGCGCGTTCCGCAGGATCGCCGGGGGTGAGGAGCACGAGTGTTTCGAGATTCGGTTCGTAGAGGTTGTCGGTGGCTGCGGCGGGCAGATCGACCGCTTTACCTCCGATGGAGACAGCGAGCGTCAGGAGCCGGTCCGGCTCTCCTCCGTCCTGTCCCCAGGGGGACTTTCCGTTCACGAGGATCATGCCGTCGGCGTTCTTCGTCACGCGGTGCCGGGAGGCGACGAAGGCAGGATCCTCGACGACC
>JALRFZ010000075.1 GCA_023253615.1 Verrucomicrobiales bacterium
GCGATTTTTGGCCGTGGCCTCCGACGGAACCTGTCAGGAAAGTGTCCCGGATGCCGGAGGCATCGCAGCCATTAGCCGGTGGTCGAGCGAGGCACGAGCGACACCACCGGATCGCTTGGAAAAAGAGGGCGCATCCCGGAGGGATGCCAGCCGTCGCCACATGGGGAGGACGCGCCGTGCAAACCGTGCAAACCCGTGCGAGATTTCAGGGGTGGGACGATCGCATGCTGGCATCCCTGCCGGGATGCGCTCCGACTCGAAAACCGCATCCGGTGGTATCGCTGCGCTCGACCACCGGCTAATGGCTGCGATGCCTCCGGCATCGATCCGGGGGGCGGCTTCAGTCCGTGTGAGGTGCGTCTTTGGTGCTGAGACATCGGCCTACTTTTTCCGCGAATCCCCTCGACGGAGTCTCCGGCGATTGATATACCGACTCATCATGAAAAGGATCCGTTTCGCCTCGGTTGCGCTCCTTCTTCTTACGGCACACGCCGAAGAGGGTCTCCACGTGGAGAGTTACGTCGTGCCGGAGGAATTCTTCGAGCGGGTCAAAAATCTCGAGCCAGGGGACGCCCGGTTTCGCGCGGCCCTCGAAAAGGCGGGGATCGAGTTTCCCGAGGGAGCCATGGTGCGGTTCGATCCCTTGACCAAGAGGATGGATGTCCGCGCGGCGGCGGCCCAGCAAGAGCAGATCCAGAAACTGCTCCAAGCGACGGCGGTCGCCGAACCATTCGTCACCGTGCAGTTCGAGGAAATCACCGTGAAGGCGGAGGAGGTCGGGAAGCTCAAGTTTCCCTCATGGGATCCCGCGACATTTCATGAGATCGGGCCGCCGCCGGGCGTCCATCTTTTCGCCTCCGGTTCCTCCCTCGTCGAGGCGATGCGTCGCGAGCGGGTCGTGCAGGAGGAGGCCAACCCCGTTGTCGGCTCGGGGATCAACGGCGCCTTCACCGACCGGCAGTATGCGGAGGTCCGTGATCAGATTCAGACGGCCGGGTTTTCCGTGCTGACCGCGCCGCTTGCGAAGGCCAAGTCCGGACAAGCGATTCTGGTGGAAAAAGACCAGACGAGATGGGGCTCCGTGGCGGTTGCGGGAGAAGACGGTTTCACCGTCGAACTCTCCTTGTATCTGCCGGTGCCCGGCGGGGTGCTCGATGAGGCGGTCAACGAGGCGCAGCCGAGCGCGCAAGTCAGCCTCTGGGATGGCCAGACCGTCTCATGGGCCGAGAAACGGAAGAGCGGTGATCTCCGCCTGGTCTTTGCCACGGTGCGCCTCGTCGATCGCGAGGGGAAACCGATCAACGGCAGCAATTGATTCGGGCAAGGTAGTCCTGGGCTTCAGCCCGCGTGACGTTCGATCTTCGCGCTGAAGCGCCGGACTACGTTTAGCCCGGGCTACGTCCGACTTTCGCTCTAAAGCTCCGGACTACACTCCACCCGATACCGCGTCGCCTGCTCGAAGGCGTAGGCAAATGCCAGCAGCTTCGCATCCTCGCCGGGTCGGGCGATGAGGGTGACTCCGTTGGGCGCGCCCGTTTCATCGAGTCCGAGTGGGACGGTGATGGCGGGATAACCGGCGGTGGCGTAGAGCATGGAATGCTGGTTCGCGAGGCTCACTAACAAATCCACGTCGTTCTCCGCGAAGGTCCGCGCGAGGATCGCGGCCATTCCCTCGCGCACGTGGAGGGCGGCCTCCTCGTAGAGGGCTTCCATCCCTTCATCCGTCACGCCCGTGTCCTCGCGGATCGCTCCGAGGACACGGACGGCGAGATCGACCATGTTCTGTCCGCGTGGCATGCGGCGCTCCGGATCGGCCTCGTTGTAGGCCTGGAGATCGGCGACGGTTTTCACGGGAGCTCCGGCCGCGGCGAGGTAGGGAAGGGTATCTTCGGAAAGTCCGAGGAAGATCACGGGAAGAAGGTCGGGCTTTTCCGCGAAGGTCTCGTCGAGGTCTTTGGCTTTCGCCCCGGCGCGGGCGAGCCCTTCGTCGATACGGGCGAGCCAGAAGGCGGCGTTCGTTTCCTCGTCGAGGATGGCCTTGCGGAGGACACCGACCGCGACGCCCTCGAGCACCTTCGCTTCGAGCGAGGCGGTGTAATCCGTGTCCGTCTCATCGATCGCCCCGAGGAGGATCGCCGCATCGGTGACGGAGCGGGCGATCGGTCCGGCGGAATCCTGGAAGCGAATCAACGGGACGATGCCTTCGCCACTGACGAGCTCGTGGCTGGGTTTCATCGCGACGACGCCGTTGCTCGCGCCGGGGGAAATGAGCGATCCCGACGTCTCCGTGCCGACACTGACCATGGCAAGACACGCGCTCGTGGCAATGGACGAGCCGCTGCTCGATCCGGAGACGGGCAGGTCGGCGCGATAGGGATTCACGCCGAGTCCGCTGATCGCGTTGTAGCCCGGTGGATCGGTGGTGAGCGATCCGGCGAGTTCGGAAAGGCTCGCCTTGCCGAGGATCACGGCACCGGCCTCGCGGAGGTGTCGCACGACCTTCGCATCGGCCGGGGCGATATGATCGAGGAGGATCTCGGCTCCGGCGGTGGTGTGCATGGGCGCGGCGGTGGCGAGGTTGTCCTTGATGCTGATGGGTATGCCGTGGAGCGGGCCTTTTATTTCGCCCGCGGCGCGGAGCCGGTCGGCCTCGCGGGCTTCGTCGAGGGCGTGGGGATTGAGCTCGAGATAGCTGCGGAGGGTCTCGTCGTGACGGCGGATGCGGTCGAGGAAGCAGAGCGTGAGTTCCTCGGAGGTGAGAGCGCCCTTCGCCAAGGCCTCCTGCATTGCGGGAATGGTCGATGCGGCGACAAGCCGATCGATTTTTGCGAGACGGCGCGAGCCGATGCCGTCGAGCGATTCGGCAAAGGGCGAGAAATCGAGCTCACGGAGCCGTGGGAGATTCGGCGGACCTGCGACCGGCACTGGCTCGGAGCGTTCGCAACCGGCGAGGAGGCAGGCGAGGAGGAGGAACAGCAAGGTCGGCCGCATGGGGCAGTGTTTCACAGGACGGCGGGGAGTCCAGCGTTGAGAAAAGGATGCAAGCTTCCCCTTGGAAAGCGCGTCTGAGCGTATACCTTCCCGCTCTCCATGGACTGTGCCCAGCGACGGATTATCGACTCACTTCTCGACTCGTATCACCGGGTCGGGGGCATCAATCGCCTCGACAGCGGCAACCTGCCGTCGAAACGTGCCATCACGGATGTGTGTGTGAAGCTGCTGCAGGTCCTTTTCCCAGGATACCACGACGAGGAGCCGATCCCGGCGGACGAGCTGGAAATGATCACGGGAGAACGCATCGCCCATCTCGTCGACGTGCTCCGCACCGAGGTGGCGAAAACGCTGCGACTCCGCGACGACGAGACGGGCGAGCACCACAACGGCCTCGACGGGCAGGCCCGCGATCTCGTCTGCGAATTCCTCGGCAAGCTGCCGCGCCTGCGCGAGCTGCTCCAGACCGACGTCGAGGCGGCCTACGAGGGCGATCCGGCGGCGAAGAATTTCGACGAGATCATTCTCGCCTATCCGTGCATCGAGGCCATCGCGATCCAGCGCTGCGCCCACTGCCTCTACGGGCTCGACGTACCCCTGATCCCGCGGATCATGACGGAGTACGCCCACAACCTGACCGGCATCGACATCCATCCCGGGGCGACGATCGGATCGCATTTCTTCATCGACCACGGCACCGGCGTCGTCATCGGCGAGACCTGCGTGATCGGAAACTACGTGAAGCTCTATCACGGAGTCACCCTCGGGGCGCGCAATTTCCCGAAGGACGAAAACGGCCGCATCGTGAAGGGCAACAAACGTCATCCGAACGTCGAGGACCACGTCGTCATTTATCCCCACGCCACCGTGCTCGGCGGCAAAACGACGATCGGGGCGCGCTCGACGATCGGCGCGAATGTCTTCCTTCGCGAGAGCGTGCCGGCGGATTCCTTCGTCACGAACGAAGGCGAAAAGCTGAACCTGATCAACAAGGTCACGGGTGAGCCGGTCGCGCCGATCGGTGAGCCGGCCGATGCCTGAGGCCATGGCGGACTCCGAGGCAGCCGCCGGAGCCACGCCGCCCCGGCCTTGGAGCCATCCCCGTTCGGGGCGCGACGAGGCTCTCACGCTGGTCGCTGCCGGTTTCGCGAGCGACCTCGGGCTGGAGACGCTCGCGAAGGCCGTGTCGGTTTTGTGGAATCCACGGATGCGGACCGCGGCGGGCCGGGCCTTTGCCCGCGACTGGATCATCGAGTTGAATCCACGGCTCCAGGACTTGCCTGAGGAAAGCCGCGACGCGGAGCTGCGCAACACCTTCCTCCATGAACTTGCCCACCTAGTCGCCTTCGCCCGGGTCGGGCGGAAAAGGATCGCGCCACATGGGCCGGAGTGGCGGCAGGCCTGTCACGATCTCGGCATCCCCGGCGAGGATCGATGTCACGCCCTTGATTTCCAACCGCGGCGTCATGCGAAAAAGTTCGCCTACACCTGCCCCTCGTGCGAGGCGGTGATCCACCGGGTGCGTCGCCTGCGTCGCCGCGTCGCGTGTTATCCCTGCTGTCGGAAACACGCCGGCGGTCAATACGACGGACGTTTCCAGCTTCGCGAGACGCGGCTGGGTTGAGCGGTCCGGGGCACCTCAGCGGATCGCCTCGCGGGCCTCGATGAAGGCGGCGCGGAGCTGGTCGTAGTCCGTCGCCACGGGGAACTGGGGAAACTCGTCGATCACATTCTGCGGCGGGCAGAAGAGGATGCCACGGTCGGCTTCGCCGAGCATGTTGGTGTCATTGTAAGAGTCGCCCGCGGCGATGACCTTGAACTTCAGCTCGTGGAAACGCTTCACCGCCTCGCGCTTCTGGTCGGGCATGCGCAGGTGGTAGGCCTCGACACGGCCTTCGGGGGTGATGCCGAGTTTGTGGCAGAAAAGGGTCGGCCATCCGAGCTGGCGCATGAGGGGTTTCGCAAATTCGTAGAAGGTGTCCGAGAGGATCACGACCTGGAATTCCGACTTCAGCCATTCGAGGAAATCGACCGCGCCCTCGAGCGGACCGAGACCGTCGATCACTTCCTGGATGTCGCCGATCTTCAGCCCGTGCTCGTCGAGGATGCGGAGACGCTGCGTCATCAGCACGTCGTAATCGGGAATGTCGCGGGTCGTCGCGAGCAGCGCGTCGATCCCCGTTTTGTGGGCGACATTGATCCAAATTTCAGGGACGAGGACTCCCTCGAGGTCCAGGCAGGCGATTTCCACGGGTTTGGCGGGTTGGTTGAGGGGCATGATTCGGCCCTTTCCGGCGGAATTCAAACGCGAGTCTCGGGAAAAATGCTCCGGATCCCGCGCGAATGCCAGGATGCCGATCGGGCGAATTGGGTTAAAGTCCCCCCGTGCGTGTTCTAGCCATCGACCCCGCGCTGCGGAACACGGGTTTCGCGGTGATTGAAGAAAGCTCCCTTGCTGCCGGCCGCCGGACGCAGCGGGCGCTCACCTATGGCGTGATCCAGAACGCGAAGGGTCTCCGCCAGTCGGGCTGTCTCGTCGCGATCCGGGAAAAGCTCGTCGAGGTGATCCGCGAATTTTCCCCCGAGGTCTGCGCCGTCGAGGGCGTCATTTTCGTGCAGAGCTACCGCACCGCCATCACCCTCGGCGCGGCGCGCGGTGCCGCCCTCCTTGCCGCCGCCGAGCATGGGCTGGAGATCTACGAATACGCCCCGAAGCGGGTGAAACAGGCCGTCGTGGGCCGCGGTTCGGCCGACAAACAGCAGGTCGCCTTCATGATGCGGGCGCTCCTCGGGCTCACCGAGACCCCGCCCTCCGACGCCGCCGACGCCCTCGCCATCGGGATGGCGCATTGCTACGCGCACGATCCGAAGCGCGCCGCCGTTCTCACCGATCCACCCGTTTCCCTCTGACTCCGAAGTGACCCGATGCTGATGAAGACGGAGGACGCCAAGCATATCCTCATGCTCGCCGCGGTCGAGGAGACCGACGAGGGCGGGATCGTCCTTTCCGCGAAGGAGCGCCACGGGGCCTCGCGCGAGGCGGGATCACCGCTGCCGGCGAATCCGGGTCGGGCCAAGGAAGAGGCGTTCCTCGCGACCCGTGCCGCGCTTCTCCTCGAGCGTCTCGTTTCCCGCCTGCCCTCCTCCGCCTGGCTCGATCCGGCGGCGAGCGCCCATCCGACGCGCCATCCCGGTCTCGTTGCGCTCTTCCTCATCGCCGCCGCCGTGGTCGGATACCTCACGAACGAACTCGGTCCGGAGAAGCGCATCAACATCCTCTCCTTTCCCCTCCTCGGCATCCTCGCGTGGAGCTTGATCGTGTATGCCCGCGAAGCCTGGCTCTTCCTCTCGCGGCGACCTCCCGTGCTGCTCGAGCGGTGGTTCGAGTGGACTGGTCCCCGCGCCGCCACCGAGGAAAAAGACGATCCCGCCGCCCGCCTTCTCGCCACCGCGAAGCGCCTCTTCGAGAAACGCTGGTCGCGGCTTTCCGCACCGGTCACGGCGGCGCGTTTGAAATCGCTCCTCCATCTCGCCGCCTTCCTCCTCGCCGCTTCGGCGATCGGTGGGATGTATGTCAGGGGACTCGCCAACGAATACCGCGCCGTCTGGGAGAGCACCTTTCTCACCGAAAGCTCCTCGCTCCGCGGCATCCTTCAGGTCGTCCTCGGACCGGCCGCGTCGCTCAGCGGGCAGGGTCTGCCGACGCCGGAAGAGCTCGACGCCATCCGTGGTGCCGATGCCGCCGGCGAGAACGCGGCGCGCTGGATCCACTGGTATGCGCTGACCATCGCCCTCTTCGTCCTCGTGCCGCGCGGGATCCTCGCGATCCTGTGGCGGATGCGGTCGTCCACGCTCGCCCGCTCGCTGCCCTATCGCGAAACCGCACCGCGTTATTACGCCCGGCTCCTCGCGACCTCGTCGGGCTCGGCCCGCGCCGTCGCCCTCGTGCCCTACGCCTTCGACCCTGACGAACCCACCAAAAGAGGCCTTGTCCGCCGTCTCGAGGATGAATTCGGTGCCGCGGTCGAGCCGGTCTGGTTGCCGATGATCGCCTTCGGGGAAGAGGAATCCTTCGTCCTGGCGCCGACCCTCGCCGGGGCTGAGATTCTCCCCGTTTTCTCCTTCGCCGCCACGCCCGAGCGCGAGGCGCATCTCGCCATGTATCGGACCCTGTCTGGTCTCGCGCCGAACCCGGTCCGGTTCGTCCTTCTCGAAGCCGGAGCCTTCGACCGGAAATCCCGCGACTTCGCCGATGCCGCGAATCGTCGCGCCGCGCGGGAGGAGGCTTGGAAGCGCCTCTTCGCCGACGAGAGCGTTGCCCTCCTTCTCCAGCCCGAGACCTTTTCACCCACCGCCCCGGTCTGAGCCATGCCCGAAATCTCCGATCGAGAAATCGTCCTCAGTCTCATCTCGCACACGAATGTGGGTAAGACGGCCCTCGCCCGCACCCTCCTGCGCCGCGATGTCGGCGAGGTCGCCGATAGCGCCCACGTCACGCTCGTGCCCGAGGCTTATGCGCTGATGGAAAGCGGCGACCGCCGTGCCCGGCTCTGGGACACGCCCGGCTTCGGATCGAATCTCGCGAAGCTCGCCCAGCGCCTCCGCGCGAGTGACAATCCCGTCGGCTGGATCCTCCACCAGGTCTGGGACCGCGTCACGGACCGCTCCCTCTGGTGCAGCCAGGAGGCGATCCGCAACGTCCAGTCCGAGGCCGACGTCGTCCTTTACCTCGTCGATGCCTCGCAGTCGCCCGCCGAGACCGGCTACATCGATCTCGAGATCGAGGTGATCGAATGGATCGGCAAACCCGTCCTCGTCTTTCTCAACCAGACCGGTACACCCGATCCCGGGCGCGACGAGCGCAACGAGGAGGCCTGGCGCGCCCATCTCTCGCGCCACCGCATCGTGAAGAAGGTCTCCACCCTCGATGCCTTCACACGCTGCTGGACGCAGGAACACGAGATCTTCGTCGAGGCCGCGGGTGTTTTGTCAGGGGGCAAGCGGGAAACGGCGCGGCTCCTTTCCGAAGCCTGGGTCTCGCGGCAGCTCGATGTCTTCGAGGACTCCGTCGCGATGATCGCCGACCTCGCGTATTCGGCTCTCGCCGATACCGAGGAACTCGGAGCGAAGTCCTTCGTCGACAAGTTGAAGCAGCTCGTCCGCAAGTCCGACCGCGACCGCGATTTCGAACGGGCCCAGCGGGCCATGTATGCCCGGCTCTCCGAGCGTACCAAGGAGACAGTGAACCGGCTCATCGCGCGGCACGGACTTTCGGGGGAGACCGCCAACCAGCTCGCCGCTTCCTCGCGCGAAGCCTTTGCGGTGAAGAGGAATGTCGAGGAATCACTCATGGCCGCCGTGGGTGGCATGGGAGCGGGCCTGCTCGGAGGTCTCGCCGCCGACCTTGCCGCCGGTGGCATGACCTTCGGCGGCGGCGCTCTTCTCGGCATGCTCGCGGGCGGTGCGACCACCTTCGCCCTCGCCCGTGGCTACAATCTCACCCAGACCGGGACGAACCGGGTGCGCTGGACCGAGGCCCACTTTCTCGACCAGGTGAAGTCCATCCTCCTCCTCTATCTCGCCGTCGCCCACTTCGGCCGCGGCCGCGGCGACTGGCTCGATCCGGTCCACAATCCCGCGCACTGGCAAAAGCTCGTCGAGGAAAAGGTGACGAACGACTCCGGCACCTGGAAATCCCTCTGGAAAGCAGGAGCGAAGATCGAAGATCCCGCCGGTTTGAAGAAGAAACTCGCGAAGGAATTCCGCGGCGTTTTGGTAGGTGTGTTAGGAGATCTCTATCCGGAGAGCCGGGGGATTTTCGGGAAATCATGAATTCCCTGTAACCGGGTTCACAGTAGCGAAGTCTACCCTCGCATGCGCCCAACGGTCCTCCTTTCGATCCTGTCCCTGTTCGTCTTTGCTTCCATCCTTCGTGCCGAAACCACCACCTCGATCGACGTGCTCCGCTACGAACCGGTCGATGCCGCTCGCTCCCGCACTGTGCCGGTGAAGATCTATCGGGTGAAGAGCGCGGAGGCCAAACCCGTCATCGTATTTTCCCACGGGCTCGGCGGCTCGCGCGAAAACGGCGTCTACCTAGCCGAGCATTGGGCTCGGAACGGGTATGTGGCCGTTTTTGTGCAGCATCCCGGCAGCGATGAGTCGGTCTGGAAGGAAGCGGGACGCGGCGAACGCATGGCGGCGATGAAGCAGGCCGCGAGCGGAAAATCCCTGCTCGACCGCCTCGGCGACATTCCCTTTGTCCTCGACCAACTCGAACTCTGGAACGCCGAGAACGGTCATGCCCTCCACGGCGCGCTCGATCTCGAGCACATCGGGATGACCGGTCACAGCTTCGGAGCGGTGACGACCCAGGCGATGATGGGTCAGAAGTTTCCCCTCGGGAAAAGCTTTCCCGATCCGCGCTTCGATGCCTTTTTTTCGATGAGTCCCTCGACCGGGCGTGGTCTTGGCGCGACGGAGGCCTTCAGCCACATCCAGGCCCCCGTGCTCTGCATGACCGGCACGGAGGACACCAGCGTGATCACCCCGGAGATGACGGCCGAGTCCCGTCGCGAGGTCTACGCGGCCCTGCCTGCGGGTGACAAATACCAGCTCGTCTTCGAGGGTGGGACGCATTCGGCCTTTTCCGACACCGCCTTGTTCAATGAAAAACGATTTGATCATCACCATGTCGCGATTCAGACGATCTCGACGCGATTCTGGGACGCCTATTTGAAGGGAGATGCGGCGGCAAAAGCGTGGCTTCAATCGGAGAAGCCCCGATCCGAGGCGAAGCTGATCGCGAAGGACGTGTGGGAGTGGAAGTGAACGGTGAACGGCAGGGCGCAATAAAGCCCCGTTGAACCTTGGCCGCATGAGGCGACATTCTCTCGCGTCATGAAGCTCCCCCTTTTCCTCTTCGCTCTCGTCCTCCCGGCTTTCTTGTCCGCCTCCGACTGGCCGAACTGGCGGGGCCCCAATTATGACGGCCTCTCGAAGGAAACGATCCCCGCGACCCTGCCCGACGAACTGCCCATCGCCTGGACCGCCAAGGTCGGCACAGGCTTCAGCACCGTCTCGGTGGCCGGCGACAAGGTCGTGACGATGGGCAACCGAACCGTCTCGGAAAAGGAGACCGACACGGTCTGGTGTCTCTCGGCGAAGACCGGCAAGGTCATCTGGCAGCATTCCTATCCCTGCGCCCTCGATCCGCTCTACTACGAGGGCGGACCCGGCGCGACGCCGACAATCCATGAGGGCGCGGTCTACACGCTCAGCAAGAAGGGCCACGCGCTGAAGCTCGATCTCGACAATGGCAAGGTCCTCTGGAGCCGCGACCTCGTCGCCGATCACCAGGTGGAGCTGCCCGAGTGGAGCTTCGCGGGTTCGCCCTTCATCGATGGCGACCGCGTCCTCCTCAACGTCGGTCGCGGAGGCATCGCGCTGAACAAGGAAACCGGCGAGACGATCTGGCTTTCCTCCACCGAGACCTCCGGCTACGCCACCGTCGTGCCCTACGAGGCCGGCGGACCGACCGCCAACCGTCTGCTCTTTTCCGCGAAGGGGCTCATCGCCTTTGATCCCGCCACCGGCAAGGCCGCCTCCGAACTGCCGTGGAAGTCGAGCCGTGACGTCAACGCCGCCGACCCCATCGTCATCGGAAATCGCATCGTCGTCTCCTCGGCTTCGGGCTCGGTCATGATCGAACCGAAGGCCGGTGGCGAGCCAGCCACGATCTGGGAGCAGAAGGACATGAAATGGTATTTCAATCCCGGCGTTCTCATCGACGGTCACCTCTATTCGCTGCACGGCACGACGCACCGGCCCACCGAGCTGATGTGTCTCGACGCCGCGACCGGCAAGATCGTCTGGACCGTGCCCGGCTTCGGCAGCGGCGGCGTCATGGCCGCGGGCAAGACCGTGATCGTTTTCGACAACGGACTCCTCACCCTCTTCGCCGCCGACCCGAAGGGATACAAGGCGCGTCACCAGCAGAAGATCCTCGAAGGCAAATGCTGGACCTCACCCGTGATCTCGAACGGCCGCATCTATTGCCGGAACGCCGTCGGCGATCTGGCGTGTGTGGAGTTGCCGGAGTCCTGAAGGTGGCTGCGTGATTGTTCCTCGATCCTGAGGGGATGCCCACGGAACTCACGGAAAGCACGGAGTTTCAGAGAATCAGGATCGAAGGCGGGACCTTCAAGGAGAACTCTTCCGTGTTTTCCGTGAGTTCCGTGGGCAACTACCTCCGCTCCGGCAAACTCAGGATCGTGATCTCTTTCCGGTTCGAGGGCAGTTGGGTCGCGATCACCTCACCTGGCGTAAGTTTCCGCACCCGTTCGAGAAAGGCGGGGATCTGCGCCTGCATCTTCGCGTCGTTGATCTTCAGCGTGAGGAGCAAGGTCCTCGCCCGCACGCGCCGCTGGAGACGCTCGATGTAGCGCAGGGCCACGGGCGGAGCGAGGTTCATGTCCGAGGCGAGGAGATCGACGCGGCGCGGCAGGTCCTCGATGCGCAGTTCTCCCGCCGAGATCGCGAAGTGGGAAAAGCTCGCTCGCTCCCCGTCCTCGAAGGCAAGGACGCGTCCGTCCATTTCCCCCGTGTCGATACCGAGCACCTTCGCTCCATGCGTGAGCAGCGAGAAACTGCCACCACCCGGCGCGCAGCCGAGTTCCAGCGCGGTCTTTGCGGCGAGGCTTCCCGGATCGCCGAGCCCGGCGTAGTGGAGCCCTTGCTCCATCTTCAGCCAGGCGCGCGAGGGTGCGTCGTCCGGCAGGATCGCCCGAGGCATGCCGCCGGGAAAAGGAAAGCGGAAACGGTCGTGACGATGCCACCCCGCGAACAGCGCCTCGCCTTCGTCGCCGAGGATCACATCGAGGACGAGATCGCCGTGAAGGGGCGGGGAAGCTTCGACCTTCACTCCCGATTCCCGGAGGACGGAGGCGATCTCCGCGGAGCGGGCATCGATCGCCAACCACTCCTCGGCGGTGAATCCATTCTCGGGCAGCACGCGTGGAAAGACATGGACGCGATCCGGCTTCGTCCCGCATCGTCCAACGATCTCCGGCACTTCCTCCGGCGTCTTCGCCATGCCGAGCGAAGACCCTGACACATGAGCCAAAACCGGGAGCGGTCCCCCGGGTGAAGCCACCACGCCTTCCCGGACCTTCCACGTCACCAATCCCGGCCGCTGGAAGGCCGGAGTGACCGCCTCGCCATGGCGCGCCCGCATTTCCGCTTTCAGGGCGGATTCCCAGCCCGGATTGCAGGTGGCGAAGAGGAAACTGGGGGAGGCAGCGGTCACGGCGGTGGGCGGGCATTATGCACCATCCGATGGTGGCTTGCCATGGGGAAGATCGGGCTTCCGATCCTCTCGAATGGGAGCCACGGCAGCGTTTCGTGGCCGTCTTCTTCGATGGTCTTGGAAACGGCGCTTGCGAAGTTTTCCAGATTAGCTAACCTAGCTAACAATGATCACCGTCAACATGCACGAGGCCAAGAGCCGTCTTTCCCAATTGGTCAAGGCGATCGAAGAGGAAGGGGAGGTCGTCATCTTGCAGCGCAACGGCCAACCGGTGGCCGAGATCCATCGCTACCGTCCACCCGCGCCGAATCCGATTCGGAGAGATTTGACACCCGATCCAAGACTGCGCCCGATCCTCGCCCCTGGCTACGATCCCGCTGAACCGCTCAGCGAAGAAGAGTGGCCTGGAGATTGCCGATGAGATTGCTCTTGGACACTTGCGCGATGATCGCACTTGCGGAGGGCAATTTGCCTACCGCCGCCGCTGCCGCCCTGGAATCTGCGGAAAAGGCGGTGGTTTCCGCCGTGGTCCCGTGGGAGCTGGGTATCAAGGTGAAGATTGGAAAGCTGATTCTTGCCGAGCCTCCGTTGATCTGGGTGCGGAGTTTGTCGGTTGCGTACCAGTTGGATCCCGTCATTGAAGCTCTCGATGCGCCCCTTCTTTGCGCCGCAGCCGAGCTGCCCCTTCTTCATCGCGATCCGTTCGACCGGATTCTTGTCGCCACGGCTTTGGCACATCATCTCACCATCCTCACATCAGACCGAATCATTCCGGAATACCCCGGAATCGAGACAGTCTGGTAAGGGAGCTTCTGCGTTGCTCTGATGGCTCACTCCGGCCGGATCCCGATCTTCTCGAAGGGGATGGGCTCGAAGCCAAGCTGGAAGGCCGGTGACTCGGGGCGGAGGCGAAAGTCGTCCTTCTTCCAATCCACGAAGAGCGGATCGGCGACGAGGCTGTTTTTGTCCCATCCTTCGGACTGCCATGAAGTCCATTCGTCGAGCGGCTCGGTCTCGGTGAGGCGGATGTCGTCGACGAGGACATGCCCCTGTTGCTGCGGGCAATCG
>JALRFZ010000076.1 GCA_023253615.1 Verrucomicrobiales bacterium
GCGATGCGGGCGGCGAGTTTGCCGTCGCCGGGATTGGCCTCGAGATGACGCGTGTTCATCCGCTGGAGCAGGTCGCGCGCGGCACGATCCGCTGCTGGAGAAACACCCGGCGCGCTGAGATGGCGGACAGGACTTTTCGAGCTCATCGTCGTGCCTTGGAAGGCCGCTGGGAGAAAGCCCGGCCCCCAGTTGTTCGCCCCGTTTTGCGGCACGCCGCGCGGATCGGGAATCGCGACGTAGGCCGGCAGATCGCGGCTCTCGCTCCCGAGCGCGTAGGTCGTCCAGGCCCCGAGACTCGGGAAACCGTCGAGGACCGAACCGGTCGAGAGGAAATTCTCCGCCGGACCGTGGGTATTCGACTTGCTCGTCAGCGAATGAACGAAGGCGATCTCGTCGGTCAGCTCGGCGAGGTGGGGAATCATGTCGCTGACCCATTTGCCGGTCTTGCCCCGCTGGCGGAAGGCATATTGAGGGCGCGCGAGATTGCCGGCGGGGCCTTGGAAGGTCACGGACGGACCACCCGGCAGCGGTTTGTCGTCCCACTCGATCAGCTCGGGTTTGTAATCCCAGGTCTCGAGCTGGCTGACCGCTCCGGCGCAGAAGATGACGACCACGTTCTTCGCCTTCGCCGGATAATGCGGACGACGCGGCGCGTACGGATTCGCCGGATCGATCAAGGTCCCCATCGAGGGAGCGGCAAGAAGCCCGTCGCGCCCTAACAAACTCGCCAAAGCCACCGACCCGAGCGCCGTGGCGCTGTCGGAGAGAAAGCGGCGCCGATCGAGCAGGAATCGTCCGGCCGGGGAGAGGGTTTCGGGGTTGGGAGTCATCAAATCCTTCTCTCCGGACATCGTGCCTTTTTAACGCGGTTTCCACGCCCCCCGTGATCGCGCCTTTTGATGCGCCCATCAACCGAGCCTTGACATGTGATAGCATTGATATCACATTTCCTACCATGGGGCAATTGCTGGTTCGCGAGATTGAAGACACGCTGGTTCACCGATTGAAGCGGCGAGCCGCCGCCCAAGGTCTGTCGGCCGAGGAATTGCATCGTCGAATCCTTCGTGAGGCGCTCTCGCGCGAAGAAGAGAGAAAACCAAGCCTGATCGAATTTCTCACTTCCCCCGAAGGGGAAATCGCTCCGGACGTGGAGCTCGAATGGAACCGTCCGCGGGATGTCGAGTTGCGCGAAATCGATCTCGGGTGAGCCGGAGTGATCATGTATCTCCTCGACACCAACGTGCTTTCCGAACTCCGCAAAGGCCGCCGCTGCCACGAGGCGGTCAGACGATGGGCCGCCGCCACGGCGAAGGACCGGCATTGCATCAGCGTGCTCAGCTTCGGCGAAATCCGCAAAGGGATCGAGACGCTGAGGCGTCGGTCTCCGGACCAATGCCCGGCTTTCGAACGATGGCTCGAGCGCCTTGGGAACGATTACGGACAGGATGTCTTGCCACTCTCGGCCTCGGTCATCGATCGCTGGGGCCGCCTCGCCGCGGAGCGCTCGCTGCCCGTCATCGACGGACTCCTCGCCGCCACGGCACTGGAGTTCCGGCTGACGGTCGCGACCCGCAATGCAAAGGATTTCGAGGGCACGGGAGTCGAAGTGGTGAATCCCTTCGAAGACTGATTCACGGCAGCATCACAAACTCGCTGCTGTTGAAAAGCGCCCGGGCCAGCACGTTGATGCCGTGTTCGGCGACGGCGGGAGCGGCTTCGGCAATCTCTTCGGCGGAGGGCTGGCGGAAGAGCACGAGGCGATAGGCGTGGCGGATGCGATCCTCCATCTTATCGCCGGTTTCTTTCGCGACGCGTTCGCCGAGGGCGGAGGATTGATCGAGCACGAAGCGGCTGTTGAAAAGATTCAGCGCCTGGATCGGCGTGGTCGATTCACGGCGTTGTCCCACCGCCTGCCCCGCATCGGGACAATCGAAAGCCCCAAAGACTGCCTCGGGCTCTCGCCGGACCTTGTGCGCGTAGATCATGCGCCTCAGACCCTCTCCGGTCGGTGACTCAACAGGGTTGAATCCACTCAGACCTCCACGCTTGTCGAAGAGATCGAAGCCGCGTCCCTGACGTTTCAGGTTCAAGGTTCCGCTCACCGCGAGGATGGAATCGCGCAGCACCTCGGCCTCGACCCGCCGCGACGGGAATCGCCAGAGGAGGCGGTTGTCGGCGTCCACGGCCGCGGCTTCGGGTTTCGACGTCGCGGCTTGACGGTAGGTCTCCGACATCACGATGAGCCGGTGGAGGTGTTTCACGGACCAGCCCGAACGGATGAACTCGCCCGCGAGCCAATCGAGCAGCTCCGGATGCGAGGGCGGCATGCCGTTGTTACCGAAGTCATTGGGCGAAGCGACCAGTCCGGTCCCGAAGTGGCCCTGCCAGATGCGGTTGACCATCACGCGGGCGGTGAGCGGGTTGTCAGGATGGGCGATCCAATCGGCGAGGGCGAGGCGGCGCTGTTGCTCGGGCGTGGCGGGTTCGAGAGCGAGATCGCCGAGCGCCACCGGCACCAGGGGTGGGACGAGGTCCTCGGGCTGCTCGGGATCGCCGCGGCGGAGTAGGCGGATTTCGTCGGGCTCACGGAATTTCCCGGCAAAGGCGAGGATCTCGACATCCTTGGCCTTTGCTTCCCGCTCGAGACGGTCACGCCTTTCGCGCAGGACCTTGGCCTCGGCGGCTTCGACAGCGGAGAGGCCGTCGGTGGAGAAATCGCTCTTGTCTTCGGCACCTTCCTTGAACTCGCGGCGATCGGTGGAGTCGGCGACAGTTTTCAAGATACCGTCGGCACCCGCGACCTCCAGCCGGTAGGACGTGGCGAGACGATCCTTGAACTGGCCGTTGCGGTCGCGTCCCCAAATCACCCGATCGATGGTGGTAATGTCAGGGAACTCGATCTCGATCCAACTTCCGGCGATGGCATTGCCCATCCAACTCCGCGAGTTGCCGTAACGGCCGTCGTTGAGGTATTTCAAATCGTGCCGGTCGGCGACGATGATGTCGCCCGAGGATCGCACCTCGACCCCGCGCGAGGCGAGGGCGAGATTTTCACCGGGTTCACCGAAGATCTCAAACTCGTCGATGCAAGGCTCGAGCTGGTTGGTGGCGAGGATGGTGAAACGGACCCGTTTCGCGGACACCGGAGCGAAACGTTCGAGATTCTGCCGGGGCGAGACCATCGCCCGGGTTGCGCCCGATCCTGCCAAGGGCACCAAACCGAGCAGCTTGCGGTCGATCTCCGCGACTTCGCGTTTCATGGCGCTTGCTTCCTCTTTCGCTGCGAGGGCCGCCGGCGTGCGAAGTTCCCGGTCGGCGTACTCGACCCCGGCGACGAAGGCCTGCATGCCGTAGTAGTCGCGGGCGCTGATGGGATCGAACTTGTGATCGTGACAGCGCGCACAACCCACGCTGAGGCCGAGAAAGGTCTGGCCGATGTTCGTCACGATCTCGTCGAGCGAATCCTGCCGGGCGAGATGCATCGAGGGCGCGTCCTTGCCGATCTGTCCAGGCAGCAAGACCGAGGCGGTCACCAGAAAGCCCGTCGCCGCATCCACTCCGAGCGCGTCGCCCGCGATCTGTTCGCGGATGAAGCGATCGTAGGGCGTGTCGGCATTGAAAGCGTCGATCACGTAGTCGCGATAGGGAAAAGCGTGGGGACGTTCCGTGTTCACCTCGAAGCCATGCGTGTCGGCGTAGCGCACCACATCGAGCCAATGCTGTGCCCAGCGCTCGCCGTAGTGGGGCGATGCGAGGAGGCGATCGATGATCAAAGACCAATCGTGATCGGTGATCGGTGATCCGTGATCGGTGATCCGTCCTTCCAGCAAACCGTTCACCGATGACCGGTCACCGATGACCGACGAAGGCGGCAACCCGGTGAGGTCGAGCGAGAGTCGGCGCAACAAGGTCGCGTGATCGGCGGGCGGGGAACGGCGCAGACCGTGTTCGGCAAGTTTCGCGTCGATGAAGAAATCGATCGAGGCATTTGCAGGAGCAGGCTGAAGCGGTTTAAAGCTCCAGTGGTCGGCGGGATCCTCGAGCGTCACCTTGTCGATCCCATCGGGCCACACCGCGCCTTCGGCGATCCAGCGGGTGATCAGGGCGATCTCCTCTGAGGAAAGCGGCCCGCCCTTCGGAGGCATGATTTCATCCTCGTTGTCGGTCGTGAGGAAATGGACGAGCGGACTTTCCTCCGGCTTTCCTGGCGCAATGTCAGGACCGTGGTTGTCGCCGCCTTTCATCGCGGCGGACTTGACATCGAGCCGGAGGCCTGATTTGCGCGAATCGCCGCTGTGGCAGTCGTAGCAATGGGCTTCGAAGATCGGCCGGATCTCGCGGACGAAATCGACGGGAGCGGCGTGGGAGGGTGTCACAAACCCTATCAGCACCAGGCCCAACACGATCGGGCGACAGGAATGTCGCCCCTCCTTGGTCCACATGCGGAAAACCACAAGGAGGGGCGACATTCCTGTCGCCCTCGAATCGTGACTTGAAGTGCTTGAATTGGTCATGTCATCGGTAAGGCACCCCCGCCTCGTACAGTTCCCCGATCTCGGCATCCCCCATGGCACGGCCCAGCAGGAGCAACTCGTCGATGCGGCCGCTCAGCTTGCGATCCTGTTGATCCCAGTTTCCGATCCGTGCCGGTCCGAGCCTGGCGGGATGGGCGAGAGATTGGCGAGTCTCTTTGTCAAAACGGCCGTTCAGGTAAAAGCGCACCGTTCCATTCTCCGAATCATAAATGACGGCAAGATGGACCCAGCGCCCCCGCTCGGGCAGCACCGGCGTGCGCGAATCGGGATAACCGTGGCGTTCGTCGGCGGCGGGAGCGAGTTCATTGCTCCGCAGGGCAAGCCGCATCGTGGCATCGCCGTTGATCATCCAGTGGACCTGCCCGGGATTGTCCTGGCTCCAGCCATCGGTGTGCAGCAGCGATTGATAGGGTGCGCCGAGCCGGTCGAGACGGACCCACGCGGCGAGAGTCAATTGCGGCCAGTCGCGACCACCGCCCACGTCGAGGGCAAGGTGATCGCCGGCCTCGACAAACTCCATCGCGCGCGAGCGTGGACAGTCGCTGGCGCAGATGGCGATCTCGTGGACCTTGCGCGATCCGCGCGTGACGTCAACGCTGCTGGGAGCCAGCAGTGCTGAGCAGCTTCGAGAGACGGCAGCCGCAGCTCAGCGCACTGACTTCACGCCCGAGGAGATCGCGGCCATCGATCAGTACGCCGTCGAGGAAGACATCCGCACGCGTGCCGACAAGCTGAATGAATTCCACGACCGAATCGTCAGCTGCAGGGTGGTGGTGGAGGCTTCGCACCGCAGCCACCACAAGGGCAACCTGTTTCGCGTGCGCATCGATG
>JALRFZ010000094.1 GCA_023253615.1 Verrucomicrobiales bacterium
CCTACGGAATACGCGGAAAACACGGAAATACAGGAGGCCGAGATAGATGCCGCAGGCATCAAAATACGCGGAAAACACGGAATTACAAGAGGCCGAGATAGATGCCGTAGGCACCCAATTTTCGGAAAGAGAAGGCTTTGATGGCGTTTCCACTCCAACCCGATCCCGATTCCCGGGAAATCCTTCCGTGAAATTCCGCGTATTCCGCAGGCAGCCCTCTTCGCAATCTTCCACCCCTCACACCCCGAAGACCCAGCGTCCGATCGTCCACATCACGACGGGAATGAGAATGACAAAAAGCAGGTCGACCCAGATCCCGGCTTTGACCATGCGCGGCAGGCTGACGAGCCCCGTGCCGAAGGCGATGGCATTGGGCGGGGTGCCGACGGGCAGGGCGAAGTCGGCGCTGGCGGCGAGGGTGACGGGGATGCAGAGGAGCAGCACGGGCTGATCGACGGCGACGGCGAGCGATCCGATCACGGGGAGAAAGGCGGCGGTGGTGGCGGTGTTGCTGGTCAGGGCGGTGGCCACGACCATGACGGCACCGACGAGGGTGACGATGCCGAAGGGAGGCCAGCCAGCCATGCCTTCGAGCGCCGTCGCCATGGCGGCGGCGAGCCGGGTCTTTTCGATGGCGGCGGCGAGGCTGAGTCCCCCGCCGAAAAGGATGAGGACATCCCACGGCATCTTGCGCAGACAGGTCCAGTCGAGCACGAAGATCCCCTTTTTGGCATCGACGGGCACGGCGAAGAGGAGAAGGGCGGCGCCCATCGCGATGACTTCGTCGGTGAGGGCGGGAAAGTCGGCCTTCCAGAGCTCGCGGCTCACCCAGAGCCCCACAGCGAGGAGAAACCCTCCGGTCACCGCCCACTCGGGCCAGCTCATGCGCCCGAGACCGCTCCGCTCGGCGTGGAGGGCCTCGCGCACGCCGGGAAAGTCGGTGTTGTCGATGCGGAAGCTTACCCGGGTGAGGATGAGATGCACGAGCGGCAGGGCGATGATCACGAGCGGCAAGCCCATCCAGAGCCACTGGGCGAAACCGACCTCGATCCCGTGGGTCGTCTCCATGTAGCCTTTGAGGATGGTGTTCGGCGGCGTGCCGATGAGCGATCCCATGCCGCCGACATTGGCCCCGTAGGCGATGGCGAGGACGAGGGCGGCGCCGAAGCCGGCGGCCCGCGCGGCCCCCTGCGCCTCGCGGATCATCCCGTAGACGGAGATGCCGATGGGCATCAGCATCATCGCAGTGGCGGCGTTGCTCGTCCACATGCTGACGAAGGCGGCCGAGACGAGAAAGCCGAGGAGGAGAGAACGCGGCCGCGTACCGACGCGGTCGATGATGGCGAGGGCGATGCGGCGATGGAGATTCCAACGCTCCATCGCGAGCGAGAGCATGAAGCCGCCCATGAAGAGGAAGATGATGGGATCGGCGTAGGGGGCGGCCGCCTCTTTCATCGCGGTCTTTCCCGTGGTGATGCCGAGTGCCGGGAGCATCACGAGGGGCAGCAGCGCGGTGGCGGGGATGGGCAGGGCCTCGGTCACCCAGAAGACCGCCATGGTCAGGGCGAGCAGGGCGACGCGCGAAGCCTCGGGCGAGAGCCCGGAGAGGGGCGGCGCCAGGAAGCAGGCGACGAGAAGAGCGGCCCCGACGATGAGGCCGCCGCGCTGCCTCCACCCGTAGTCGCCCTCGAGGAAGGCATGATGCTCCTCGCCCGGGACGGGCGCGGCGGTGGCACCGGATGGGGAGTCTTTGCTCATCGGGAGCGGAGTGTAAGGGGCGGAAGGCGATTCCGGCAACTTTGTTTTGCTCCGGAGGTCGGAGGTCGGAGGTCGCGGCGAAACGATGACCGGGCTCGCAAAGAGTGTGACCGCGCGACGCCGTGGCGACGTGGACGTCATCACTACCCTCAGAAAACACCGCACACGCTGGTAGTGGTGGTCTCCAGACCGCCACCCCCGGACGACGCCGTGGCGACGTGGACGTCATCACTACCCTCGGAAAACGCCGCCTCCCGACCGGCGCGAGCGCCCGGAAGTCACGGCAACTTGAGAATGCGCCGGATCTCCTCCGTCCCGGCGTCGGTGCGGTGGACGGCATGCCCGGAGGGCCGCACGACCAGCTCGGAGGCCACGCCCTCGAGGTGGGCGCTGCTGTAGGGGACGACGCCGTCGCCCGATTTTTCCACGGGCACGTGGGGGAGCCGGTTGTTGCCGATGATGGAATGATAGGTCACCCCCGGATTGAGCGGTTTGTTGAGGAACTCCGCCGTCGTCCAGGCACCAGCGCTGAGCTGCTCGAGCGAGGTGAGCCGGTCGCGGGTGAACTCGAGCCCCTCCGCCGTGAGCGCGTCGGCGCTGCGGGTGATGATCTCGGTCGACAGCAGGAGGAGCTGCGCGGGCACTTCGATGAGCCCCCCGACCAGCTTCGCGCCGGGATGATCGACGATCCGGGCGCCTTTGTGCGGCGAGGCACAGAAGACGACGCGCTTCACCTCCGGCACGGGCTGGAAGTACAACATGCGGCGCAGGGTCTCGCGCTCGCTCTCGGCGATCTCGAGCTGGGCGAGCGGCACTTTGAAAAGCCGGTTCCATTCGGCGTCGCCGCTGGAGAAGGTCATCGTCTTGCCGATGAGCCCGCCCATGCTGTGGCCCACGATCGTGATCCGCTGGTCCCGCGCACCCCTCCCCGCGCGGAAGGCGAGCATCTTCCCGATCGCATCGCGGAATTCCGCCGCCATGTAGGGAATCGGCGCC
Source organism: Verrucomicrobiales bacterium (assembly GCA_023253615.1). Taxonomy (GTDB): domain Bacteria; phylum Verrucomicrobiota; class Verrucomicrobiia; order Verrucomicrobiales; family DEV007; genus Arctic95D-9. The sequence goes on from JALRFZ010000094.1 coordinate 2,755, forward strand.
CCGGTGGGATAACCGAAAGTCCAGAACTCGTAGCGCTCGCGGATGGCCTCGTCGCCGTAGGCCCGGTTCATCACTTCATCCCACGTCGAGGGGCTGGAGTTGATCCCGTGGATGAAAATGACGACCTCTTTGTCAGGGTGGAAGGGCGTCACCCGGTAGATTCCCATGCGGTCGGCGAATTCCTCGAAGCGCAGCAGCGCGCCGAGACTCTCGAACTGGAACTGCCGGTCCTGGAAATCCCGCGCGAAGGCGGCGGTGTAGTTCGCCGAGAGCGGGAACTCCGTGCCGCCGTAGGTGATGCCACCCCGCACCGTCGGATCGATCAGCTCCAGGATCGGCTGCCGCGGATCATCGAGATTCAACAACGCGGTCACCGGCACCCAGAGCCCCGTGTCCGGGATCATCGGATCGGCCTCGCTGCGCGCCTTCCGCACGATCAAGGGAGCCCCCACCCCGCTCACGGCGGAATCGGCCCGCAGACCGCGCCGTACCTTCACGAAATCCGCCGGCACGATCTCTTCGGCGGCCGCGAGATCCGGCACCGTCGCGTGATCGACCCGCAGGTTGGCGTCGCCGCCCGTCGTTTCCAGGAGCGAGACCCGGCCACCGCCGCGCGTCCAGTTGTCCGCCACCTGGATGAGGGAGGATCGCACCGCCTCGTTGTATACCTCCAGATCCTCCGGGGCGGGCAGGCGTCCGCTGCGCAATTCCGACCAGGTCCGCGAGACCTCGCCCATCGGGATCGGACTGGCGTGGGCTTTGTCCCAATCCTCCCGCACCTTCACTCCGAGGGAGCACGACGAGAGCGCGAGCATCGCCGCTCCCGCCATCACCGCCGCCACGATCTGATGCCCCCGGCTTTCCATCACTCTCCCAGTTGTAGCCGATCGCCGCGCAAAAGCGAATCACCCCGCGAAATATTTCCGGCATTTTTTCCTCGAAATTTCCCCTTCCCCGCGCCATGATTCGCCCTCCTCCCGCCGGGATCGACCTCCCAGGGAGCGGCTTTTGCTTTCTTCTCCTTCTCCGAATTCATGAATTTTGCCTGTCCCACCTGCCACATTACGCT
>JALRFZ010000326.1 GCA_023253615.1 Verrucomicrobiales bacterium
GAAAGGCGCATCACGAACGCGACCGTCTCGCCGCGTTTTGCCTCGACTCCGTAGGGATGGATCCAGGCCCATTGTTCATCGACCGCGTTGTCCACCTCGCCCCCGGCGGCAAAACCGGCGATCAAGGCGATCCTTTCCCGGTATCGCGAAAGGAGAAAATCCCTCTCTTGATCATTGAAACGGAAACGGTGGGGAATGTGCTGGTTCACCAACCAGGTCCCCTCCGGCATCGAGGCGACGATCCCGAAGCATTTCAGGAAGCCCTGGTCCTCGCGCATCAGATTCCGGTTCATCAGGCAGTAGTCGTCGATCCCGCTGGGTGAAAAGGAATCGCCGATGAAAAAGACGGGCGTCTCCCCCGCTTTCTCCACAAGGAGCGCGCCATGATTCAACATCTGCCCGGGAAACGAGCGGAAGGTGAAGGTGAACTCCTCCCAGCGCATCGTCTCGCCGTCCTGTTTTGTCGTCACCGCATCGACCGCGTTCGGCGAGACGCCGGGGAGGAACCAATCGCCGGGCCGGACCAGGATCGGAGCGACCTCCGGAGTCGCGTAGACGGGACATCCGAACTTACGCGCCGCCTCACCGATCGCGGCGGTATGGTCGTTGTGCGCGTGGGTCGCGAAGATCCCGTCGATTTCCTTCACCAGCCCTTCGGCGCGGAAGGCCTCCAGACTTTTCAGCGCGGATGGACCGCCCACATCGAGGAGAAAACCCCGCCCCGAGGCCGCGACGAGCAGCTTTGTCGTGCCGATGTGCCGGCACCACTCCGGCAGCTCGACGTGCTCGGTGAAAGGCATGCCCTTCACCCCGTGGTCGGGACCGAGAACCCGCGTGGCACAGAGGGACATCCGTTCTTCACCGAAATACCAATGGAGGGCGTTTGTCTCGAGGTAATTCCGGTAGATCGCCCGCGCCTTCTCCGCCGCCGCCGCGAGATCGCCGGCCGGATCGGTGATGATCGGTCCGCGCCAGGGCACGATCAGGTCGGGCTTTTCCTCGGCAAGCCTCCCGAGACTGTCGAGCCATTCGGAAAGGCGTCCGAGATAGCCGTGATACCCTCCGATTTTCGCCTCGGGAATCGCCTCCTGGAAGGAATAGAGGTCCGCCACCCGGCCTCCTTCGCGGATCAATTCCCCGGTGAAGGCCACCTTGACGCCGTCCAGCACGGTCACATAGGTGCCGCCATCGCGGGTGTAGCCCGGTGTGGCGAGATGGCGGATCTCGAGATCGCGCCAGGTGAAAGACTCTCCGTCGCCGAGGTATTGATCCACCACCACGTCGCGGACGGGGCGCCTCGTCACCTGCTGCTCGTAGTAATCGAAGCGTTTCGACCACCATTGCTCCCAGAAGGCGGCGGTGCCTTCGAGAAACTCGCGCGAGGCGGCCGGAGCCAGGATTCTGCCGGGGCGGATCCCTTCCGGCAGTGCCAGCTCCGCGACCTCCCGCCGGGCATGGGTCAGCAGCACGATCTCCCCCATGCCGCCGCCCCGATCCGCTCCGAGATTGAAATCGAGCTTTGCCCCGCCGCGGACGATCGAGACCTCGTTCGGGCTCCCTTCCCGGTATCGGAGCGCAGGAGGCAGATCGATACCCTGCCCGCCCACGGGCAGGAAAAGGAGAGAGAGCAGGAGGCGGAGCGCGGATCGTGTCGTCATGTCAGGATCGGGGGAAAACGAGTGTCGTCGAGTCTCCGGGAGCGAGATCGCGCACCGCGGGAAACGCGCCGGGACGATTCACCACCACCAGGAGCCGTTTGCCGGAGGTCGGACGATGCTGTAGCAGGATCTCCGGCGTTCCGTCCGGCAGGGTCAGGGAGGCGACAAGGAATCCGGGGCGGGCCGCTTCGATTCCGGCCGCCAGCACACCGGATTCCGGAAAGCGGGCGGCCTCGCCGAGATCGATCGCCGTTGCCTGTCGCAGAAGGGAAAAGGTCTCCTCGAGAAAACGCCGGGCCTCTTCCAGCACGGGGGCGAGTTCCGAGGCGGTGCGTCCCTGCAACCACGTGAGATCGGTGCCGGCCGGATCCGCCCCGAGCGCCCGGGCCGATCCGAGATCGGCGGCGTGGACGGAAAAGGCGATCTCCACCGGACCTCCGTCGCGCGGGGTCGTGACCTCGAGATAATGGTAGAGCGAGTCGTGGGCGGCCCCCGGCGACAACGTCCCCCACAGCATCGCGCCTCCGATCAGCCATTCGCGGATTCCCATCTCCTCCGAGGCTAGCGCATCGCCCCCGGCCGTGACAATCCCGCATTCGGGGAAGGCGGTCGGCAGGCACGAAAAAGGGCGGAGGACCGCCCCCCGCCCTTTCGGAAACATTGTTCGCGGGATCAGATCGCGACCGGCTTGCCGCTGGTGGCGGAAGCGTAGATCGCGTCGATGATCTGCATCAGGGCGAGTCCCTGCTCGGCGTTGTTGAGCGGCTCGGCCTTGCCCTCGATCGCATCGACGAAATTCGCCGCCGAATTGATCCGGCCCATGTCCTCGCAGGCCTCGACCGCGATCGTCCTGTCGACACGCTGTCCGCCTTCCTGGGTGTAGAGCTCACAGGTGTCGATCGCGGTGTCGTCAAGACCATCGGTGCCGAACAGGCGCTCGACCTTGCCGCCGGCCTTCACGCCCTGGAAGACCACGGAGACTTCCTCGCGCTTGATCATTTCGGCCCACGACATCTGGAACGTGAGGACCTGGCCGGTCTCGAAGGTGACAAAGCCGTGCGCCGCCGATTCCACGTCCGTGGTGCCGCCTTCCCGGTCGGGAATGCCCCAGGGGCCCTTGAATTCCTTCAGCGTGATGTGGTCGTCGAAGGTCTGGGCGAGGACGTGGGCGGGCTTGGGATTGCCCATGAAGTAGATCGCCAGATCCATCATGTGGAGCAGGTCGATCACGGGCCCGCCGCCCGAGAGGGCCTTCGTCGTGAACCATCCGCCGAATCCAGGGATGCCGGTGCGACGGATCCACTTCGCCTGGGCGGAGTTGATCCGTCCGACCGCGCCGCCGTCGATGAGCTTCTTCATCTCGCGTGATTCGGGACGGGCACGGTTGTTGAAGTTGAACATCAACACCTTGCCGGCCTTGTCACGGGCGGCGATCATCTCGTGGACCTCGGCGGCGTTCATCGCCGGGGGCTTTTCACAAAAGACGTGCTTGCCCGCCTCGAGCGCCTGGATCGCGAGCGGAGCGTGGAATTTGTTCGGCACGATGATCGAGACCGCGTCAATGTCGCCGGCAAGGAGCTCGGCCACGTCGCCGTAGACCGTATCGATGCCGTTCGCCGCGGCCGAAGCCTTCGCGGCCTCGACATTCACGTCGGCCATGGCGACGACCTCGCCGCCCGCTTTTCTGAATCCGTCGATGTGATAACGGGCCATGCCGCCCGCTCCGATAACGCCGATTTTGGTAGCCATAAAATTCGTGGGGATGTCACGCACCGCCGCGGGGCGATTGCGGTTTGATTCTGGTGGCGGGGCGGGATCACTCGCCTTTGGCCTTGCCTTTTTCCTTGGCGTCGCCCTTGGCTTTGCCGTCGCCCGCGGGTGTTGCGGCCGGCGTCGCGGACGGTGCGGCCGCCGGGGCGGGGGCATTGGTCACCTCGGCCGCCTTGACCTGCATGCCGGCCTCGAGAGCGAGCTTGGTCGTGGCCTGGGTGATGTCGACGGTCGTCGCATAGGTGAAAACCGGGGGTGTCACCTTCATCAGCACCACCTCGAGTCCGGACTCCTGCGCCGCCTTCAGGGCGATGGGCTCCAGCCGGATGCGGAATTCGTTGATCATCCTCACGCGCTCCTGCGCGAGGGTGTTCTGGGCCTGGGCCTTGAGGCGGTTGAATTCCTCGTTGAGCTGCTGGTTCGTCGCGAGGATCTGGCGCTTCTGCTCCTCGCTCGGGTTTTCCCCGGCGGCCTCCTCGACGCCG
>JALRFZ010000331.1 GCA_023253615.1 Verrucomicrobiales bacterium
ATAGCGGGAGATGATCGAGCCGGTGCCGTCTTTCTTCACCCGCACGACGGTGGAGGTGCGGAGGCACGAGGTGGTACCGAGCAAGGTGACGGCGGCGAGACAGAGGACGAGGATGGATCGCATGGACGGCATTCTATCGCGGCGTGGGCCGGGATGGGAATCCCAAAACGCCGCGGCGGAGCAAAAAATCGGGTTTTCCCGCGGCATCGCGCACCCGGATTTCACTTGCAGAAGGGCGGGCGATCTGACAAGTCAACTCCATGAAATACGCCGGTGCCGTCCTCCTCTTCCTCGTGGTCTTTTTCGCGGTCGGGATCGCGATGCATTTTTCGCTCTATCAGCAGCCGGGGGTCTTCGTTTGGTCGCTGCGGGAGGACGCCGATACGGGCAGGTCCGCCTTCGCGCGCACCACCCTGACGGTTGCCTCGTCCGAATCCGCCGAACCCGCCGCCGAGGCCCCCAAGACGGAGCCCGCGAAAGAGGCGCCCGCGGAGCCGGCCAAGACCCAGCCCGCCGCGGAAGCGGCCGTTGCGCCGAAGAACGCCGACGAGATCTCCTTGTTCGACGGCAAGGAGCTCGGGAAATGGCGGAAGACCGCGTTCGGAGGCGAGGGCGACGTCTTTGTGGACGAGGAGGGCAACCTGGAATTCGGCTTCGGCGCGGTGATCACGGGCGTGCATTGGGACGGGGAAGCTCCGGGCACGTCGAATTACGAGCTCTCCCTCGAGGCGATGAAGCTCGACGGGAATGATTTCTTCATCGCGCTCACCTTCCCGGTGAAGGACAGCCACGCGACCTTCGTCGTCGGCGGATGGGGCGGTGGCGTCGTCGGCATCTCCAGCGTCGATGATCTGAATGCCTCGGAGAACGAAACCATGAGCATCGAGGGATTTGAAAACGACGTTTGGTACAAAATCCGCGTCAAGGTCACCGATGACCAATTGCAGGCGTGGATTGACGACGACGAGAAGGTCTCTCTTGATCTGGAAGGCAGAAAGATCAGCCTGCTTCCGGGAGATATCGAGCTCTCCGTGCCCATCGGGATCGCCGCCTATCAGACCCGTGCCCAATACCGGAATCTCGTCTGGAGAAAACTTCCCGCAGGCGGGTGACCCGGCTCCCTCGCGACGGCCCCGGGCGTGAAAAATCGGGCCGATTTGATGGAGATTATAAAATTGTTCAAAAATTAAAATTATACAGGGCTTAACTATCAAGTTTTTGAACGAAACGCTTGACCTTGGGTCAATCTGGAGTCTGGATCATAAAAAGATGGGCGAGCGTCCCCTCCGTCTCGCCAATTTTTGACGACCACTCAACTTCAGACCCGCAAACTTTATGAATCTCCGCGACCAGCTCAAAGAAATCCTCCCTGACATTCTCCCCCGGAATCCCAGTCAAGCGATCAAGGGGACCGAGCTGATCGATCTCGTCAAAAACCGCCTCAAGCAGGATTACTCGGACGCGACGCTGCGCTACCATTTCTCGATCATGTCGTGCGATCCTTCCTCGCCCATCGCGAAGGTGGAGCAGGGCCAGGGTTACTACCTGCGGACCGCGACGATGCACACGATCAACAGTGCGCGGAATCTTTTCCGCTCCGGAGACGCGGCGGAGGGTGCGGCACCGGGCAGCGCGGCTTTCGACCAGGCGATGGAGCGGGCTTCGAAATTCCGTGCCGTCGTTCACCGCTATCTCGAGTCGGTCGGCCAGCATCCCTTCGTCTTCGCGGAGTCCTTCTCGCTCGATGCCGGTGCGAACCGTTGGCGCGTGCCGGATCTGGCCGCGGTCGAGTGGCTCACCGCCGAGGCGGATGCCGAGGGGCCGGTGATGGACAAACGCAAGCTCGAGGTCAGCCGCCGCATGGGCGAATCCCCGCTGCGCATCGATGCGGTGAAGCTCCGTCTCGATCTCAATCAGGCGACCTTGCTCGAGGATCTCTACCAGTGCCTCTCCGCCTCGGAGTGGGCCAACACGGGCGAGCTCGTCATCGCCGCTCCGGTGAAGGATGAGACGATCGCCCGCGAGGTGGGTCGTTTCGCCGCCCGCTACGGCATCGGCGTGGTCAGCTTCGGCCTGCCCGGCGATGTTCTCGACGACATGCCCGAAGCCGCGGTGATCGAGAATCTCGGCGACCGCGAGTTCGAGTCGCTCATGAAATTCTTCTCCGTACATCGCCTCGCCGTCCCGGCCGACCGCCGTGGCCACGACTGGGCGCACGTCGTCGAGAATGCGACGGAGAATCCCGACTTCGCCCGTTTCGAAGGCTGGATCTCGCGCTGTGTCCTCGAAGAGCGCATCATCACGGCCCGCGAGTTCGAGGATCTCGATCGTACCACGGCCAAGGCCTCGCGCGACGTGGCCTGATTCCACTTTCCCCCTTGGTGAGACAGGGAAATCTGCGCGAAGGGCGTCCGGAGACGGGCGCCCTTCGTTTGTTTTTGGATCTTTGTCAGGGATCTTCCCGGTCCCCGCGCCGTTTCCGTCCCCGCCCCGGCGCGCCGGATCCCGGCGGCGTGCGGTGTTCGCCGAAATATTTTTCGCTCCGGTATCGCAGCCAGACGCGGAGGACCTGGGGGATCTGTTCTTTCTCCGGCTCGCTCAACCTTTCGTAGAGGGCGAGGGCGCGGGTGCGCTCGAGCCGGCAGGCCCCGTTGCGGTGGGCGTCCCAATGGGTGCGTGCGAGCCGGATGCGGCGCGCCGTCTCTTTCACGAGTTCGGGGCCGCGCAATTCGTCGTCGGGTTTGTGTTTGGCGGGCATCGTGGGAGGGGTTGATCAGGACGAGGAACGCGGCCGTGCGAAGGGCAGCCACAGCAGCGTATAAAACACGATCGCGAGACCGAGCATCGAGAACACATACCATGGCCACGGGCCGAGATGATCGAGCAGGCTCGGGTTTTCCGGCGGATGGGAGGCGTAGGCGAAGTTCGCCCCCGTGATCGCATTCACCGCGAGGGCGAAACACAGATAGGCGACCGACCACGCGAAGACTTCCCCGACCGCTTTCCAAAGGGGACGGCGCGGTCTCCAGCCGAGCACGACCGGCAGGTACAGCGCCGCCGCGACGATGGTGAAATGCTGGAGGAAAAAGGAGAAAAAGATCGGACCCGTCTCGCGGATTGCCGGTGTCACGAGCCCCTGGTTCGTGCCCGCGAGGCCCCAGAAGTAGGTGAGCGAGCGGAACAAAGGTGTTTTTGTCAGGAGCGCGAGCCCGGCCGCGACCGCCGCGAGATCGCAGAGGTGGAAGGGCAGGACGTTCTCGGGGACGTGGGCGGCGCCCTGCCACCACGCCGCGACGAGGCTGACGGGCCAGGCCGCGAGATTGATCCAGGCGAGGCCGCGGGTCGTCGCCGTCTTCCACGCGCCACCGCGACGCCCCGCCATCAGCACCACGGCGATGCCCGCGGAGCCGGCGAGGATGACCTGGAGATGCTCCCGGGAAAAAGGTTCGAAAGAATGGCTCATGATCGGGCGACGATGGGATCACTATCGCAGGGGTGTGGATTTGGCGAGGAGAGAAACGGGATCCCGCCGCGTCCCCGGGTCCGTGACTTGCGCCTCCCGTGGCGTGGACCAGAGTATGCCATGCATCTCCCCCGCGCCTGCTTCGCCGTGCTCTTCCTGTTCGTTTTCCACTCCGCCCGGGCGGAGGACGGAAAAGTGATCCTCGACGAGGCCTTCACCGGCGGGCTTTCCCGGGAGTGGTTCTGGGGGCTCGGTACCTGGACGGCGGAAGACGGCGTGCTGCGCGGTTTCGAATCGGGCGAGCGGCGGCATGGTCCGGTGAAGATGCGGAGGCTGCCGCTGCGCGATGCGGTGATCGAATGCGAATTCCGGCTGGAGCGCGGCGCCACTTTTGCCGGGCTCATTTTCAACGGATCGCAGGAGCGCGGGCACCTCGTGCATCTCGTGATGGGCAAGGACCACGTCCGCGTGCTCGTGCATCCGAAAAAGGGCGAGACGGTCGAGTTGGTGAGACAGGAGGCTTCACTCGCCGTCGATGTCTGGTACCGGGTGCGGATGGAATTCGACGGCGACATCCTGCGCGCCACGGTCGGCGATCACGGGATCACCGCCTCCCATCCCTGCATCGGGGAGGAAAAGCGGACCTTCGGTCTCGGCGGCGACTCCGGTGGTCCGAAGGGCGAGGAGGCCGGGGCACTGGAGTTCCGTGGTTTGAAGGTCTCGCTTCCCGCTCCCGCCGCGGAGGTCAAGCCTGCACCGACAAAATTGCCCGAGGCGTTGGTGGCTTCCCTCGAAAGCCTGCCCGGTCTCACCTATGCGACCTACGGCGGACGCGAGGTGAAACTCGATCTCTATCGTCCGAAGGAGCGGAGCGAACTCCTGCCCGCGATCGTCTGCATCCATGGCGGCGGATGGTTCAAGGGCGATCGATCGTCGATGACGCATCTCGCCATGGCTCTCGCCGCGCGCGGATTCGTGACGGCCTCGATCAGCTACCGGCTCAGCGGCGAAGCGAAGTTCCCCGCCGCGATCCAGGATGCGAAAGCGGCGGTGCGCTGGTTGCGGGCGAATGCCGCGACCCATGGCATCGATCCCGGCAAGATCGGCGTCACCGGGCTCTCCGCGGGAGGGCATCTCGCGGCGCTGCTCGCGAAGAGTGGTGGCGTGGAGGCGCTCGAAGGTGATGGAGGCCATGCGGGGGAATCGAGCTCCGTGCAGGCCTGCATCGCGATGGGGGCGCAGAGCGATCTCCTCTCGGATCGCATCGCCGGACTCAGTGCCCGTCCGGATGATCCGTTTTACCGCACCTTTCTGGGTGCGCCGCAGTCCGAGGCCCGCGGGACCTATGCGCTCGCCTCGCCGCGGCATCATCTCGATGCCTCCGATCGTCCCCTTCTTTTCATGAGCGGTGCGCTCGACGATCCCAGCACCCATGCCGTGGAGACAAGGGAGGATCTCGAAAAGCTCGGCATCCCGACCGGGCTCGTCCTCATCCCGGACGCTCCGCATGCTTTTCTGGGGCGGCAAGAGGCCTTTGACGCCTGTGTCGAGGGGAGTTTCGAGTTCTTCAAGCGACATCTTGCTCCGGCAAAGTGACGGCGAACGGCAACGGCGGGTTGAAAAAGCCGATTCCGGGCGGACACTCCTCGTCGTCCCGCCCGCCCCGACCTGCATGGATCTCCTCAAACAGTTTCTCGATTTCTTCCTCCACCTCCAGGAGCATCTCCATGAGTTGACCCGTGAATACGGGAAGTGGGTCTACGGCATCCTCTTCACCATCATTTTCTGCGAGACCGGCCTCGTCGTCACGCCCTTCCTGCCCGGCGATTCGCTGCTCTTCGCCGTCGGTGCCCTCGCCGCCGATCCCGCGAGCGGGCTGAACGTGTGGATCGCCTCCCTCATCATTTTTGTCGCCGCCATCCTCGGCGACACGGTGAACTATTCGATCGGGAAATACGCCGGAGAGAAGCTGGCCGCGAAGTTTCCCCGCATCATCAAGCAGAAGCACCTCGACACCACCAACGAGTTCTTCGAGAAATACGGCGGCAAGACGATCATCCTCGCCCGTTTCGTCCCCATCGTGCGCACCTTCGCGCCCTTCGTGGCGGGATCGGGGGCGATGAACTACCGCAAATTCATGTTTTTCAACGTGATCGGGGCTTTCCTCTGGGTCGTCACGATCATCCCGGCGGGCTGGTTCTTCGGCAACATCCCCATCGTGAAGGAAAACTTCGAGCTCGTCGTCATCGGCATCATCGTCGTGTCGGTCCTGCCGATGGTCTACGAGATCTGGAAGGCGAACCACGTGAAAAAACGCGAACTCGCGACGCGGCGCGAGGCTGTCGGCGACGAGGAAGCCTGATGACGGTCTTTGGCCGCGAAGATCAAAAATCCGGCCTGTAGGACAGAGGATAAAGCGAGGAGGCATGGCTCGTTTGGATCGAGTGCGCTCCGAGACCGGCCCCATTCGATCCGTAACGCAACGTGACGCGTTCTGGAAATCTCCGGTTTCCTCCAGGAATGGTGCGCTCGAGGATGTCGCCGTCCACTTCGAGGTCTGAGATTTTGTATCGCAGTTTCACCTGCTCGATCTCCCTCCCTGGTTCGATCCGGGTGATGAATTGGACGGGATCTCCGTCTTCGGGGATGCCGAAGATGCCCTGTTTTTCGCGATGGAGCCCGAGCCACGCTTCGTGGATGCGCTGGCGATCCAAGCGCGGGCCATCCGTGTTTCGGAGTCGCAGCGATTCTTCGGATCGGTAGCGAGAGAACCGGGTCGGCCAATCCGGCTCCGGTCCTGGATCGACCCCCATCGTGAAACAGTGACTGGCAAGCCGCGGCCAAAACTCCCTCAGGCGCGCCTGCCGTACGTCCTCACCGTAAAAGTCACTCGCGAGTTCCGCCGCAGTCGCATTGAAGTCTCCGTTCGCGTGTCGCTCCGAGGGATATTGCACGAGATCGAGCAACGCGGAGGCGGCATGGTAGTAGTAGAGAAACCGATCCGACGGTGCCTCGGGGATCTCCATGAGGAGAAACATGATTTCTCTCACTGCCCGGACCCCGAGCTGGCGTTCACGGACGACCTCCCAGAGGCCCTGGGAGAGGTCGATGTGGCGCCGCCGGATGGCTTCGAGCAGGGCCGCGTCATCGAGCGTGGCGAGCTTTTCGCGCGCTTCGATCGCCTTGCGGTGCCAGGCTTCTTCGGGATCTTGCGGGGAATCGATCATGAGGCACCCGCCTTCCTTCGGGCCCATGGCTATTCAGATAACTCAGTCTTTCTTCGGTAAAGTCGCCGCGGCGAGTGCCGCGATCTCTTCATCGGCGAGGGCGCGATCCCATACCGCCACCCCGCCGATCCAGCCGGTGAAAGGATTGTTGTTCTCGATCCCCGCGACGTGGTTGGCACCGACGGTGAAGGGTGCGCCGTCCCCGCCGCCACCGAAGATTCCTTCCTCGTAGGGGAAAGGGTTGAAGCCTGTCTCGGCATCGAGGCGGCCATCGAGGTGGACGCGGATTTTCCGTCCATCGTAGCTGAGCACGAGAAGATGCCATTGGTCGAAGGAGACCGGAGTGTGGCTGCTGGCATAAGTGATGCAGAACTCCTCTCCCGGAGTCGGTCCGCCCACGGAGGAAATGTGGCCATGGACGAGATCCCGGCATTCCACCCGCTGCATGATGCGGTGGTCGGTGCGGCTGCGCGCGTTCAGAAAGAGCATGTATTGCCGCTTCTTGTGCGTCTCGTCCCACACCCCGGCGATGGACTGCCAGTAGCGGTTGGACTCCCGCTTCACCCAGGCGGCCAGCGTCACTTGGGCGGCTTTGCCGTGGATATCGAGAGGGCCGAGCTTCCCGCGGGGCACCGAGAAGAATTTTCCGGAATCGATCCTCGCCGACCAAGGCCCGAAAATGCCGCCTTCGGCCCGCATGATCTCGCCCCTGCTTTCCAAAAGGTCGGCCGCGTGCGCGCCCTTGCCGCGCCTGGGAGTGCCCGCCGGCTCCTGGAAGTCCCAGAAGGTGAGCAATCCGGGCACCGCCAGGACGTGCCCGGATGCGGGGTGGTGCTTGCCCGCCGGGGCATCGGCCCACGTCGTGCCCGAGCCCGTCCCGGAGAGCGCGAGAGCAAAAAGGAGACGTGTCAGCGGAGAAAGCCGGGGATTCATCGGATCAAAGTGGAGGAAGGGATCGCGTGGTCAAGTCCGCCCAAGCCAGCGCATTCATCACCGCCTTGGGCACCATCGAGGCGACCTCGAGATACTCGGGCGATTTCGAGCCGTCCGCGCTGCGCTCGGAGCAATGGGCATTGCCGCCCGACGGCCCGAGTCCGTCCAGCGTGGGGCCGAGGCGCCAGAGGTGATTGGCATCGCTGAGGCCGCCGCGCGGGACGGCCACGGTCTTCAATCCCATCGCGGCGGCGGCGGTTTCCCATCGCGCGAAAAGCGACATCGTCCCTTCGCCTCCGGGCCAGGGCGGGGTGTGGCCGGTGCGGGCGGCGAGAAGGTTCGCTCCGTTCGCGGCCTTGCCTGAGAGCGATGCGAAAAACGTGTCGGCCCGCTCGAGAGAATCCGGATCTTTCGCCCGGCATTCCCATTCCGCGGCGGCTTCGTGGGGGACGCGATTGACGACGGTGCCGCCGGTGAGATAGCCGAGATTGACAGTGCGATCCTCTGTCGGATCGGTCAGCGCGGCGATGCGGGGGAGGGCGGTGGCGAGGGCATCGATTGCATTGATGCCCTCGTGATGTTTGCTGCCGGCATGTGCGGCGCGGCCTTCCGCCTCAAGACGCCAGGTGCTGCGTCCTTTGCGGGAGACGACGAGATGCCAGCCCGCGGCATCGACCGGGCCGCCCTCGTAGACGAGCACGGCGCGTGCCCTGCCTCCGCAACGCCGCGCGGTGACGAGACCGAAATCATCGCCCGTCACTTCCTCGGCGGCATTGGCGGCGACGAGCCAACGGGCACCGTCATAGGCCCTGCGATCGACCTCGCGTAGCGTCATCAGCGCCAGCCAGATCAGGGCGGTGCCGCCCTTGTTGTCGATCGTACCGGGACCATGGATCCGACCCTCGGCGGGACGCTCCTCCCAGCGGAAGTCGTTCTTTTCCTCCTCCTCCGCCGGGAAGACCGTGTCGGAGTGCGTCACCAGCACGATGGGGTCGCCCTCGCCGGGTCGAGAGAGAAAGAGGTGCGGCCCAGCCCCTGGATAGGAGCAGGGGACGTAGTCGGCATGAAAGCCGAGAGGGGCGAAGGCCGCGGCGGTGATCCGGGCGACTTCCCCGACGCCGGCGGCATTCGTCGTGAAGCTGTTCACCGCCACCAGTTCGCGCAGCAGATCGAGGGCGGCGGGCAGATGCCGCGTTGCGGCCGCATGGAAAAGGACGGGATCGGGGTTCATCGGGGCACGGCTCCGATCCCGGGACGCGACGGCATCACGAGGGAACCGTCGGTAGCATACCCGATTCCCTCGTAGTCGTCGTGCGCGAGATAAAAATGTCCGTCGAGATCGATCCAGTCCGCCCATGGCGCGAGGTGGGCGGCGGCGGTGGTGCCGAGGCTGGATTCAATCATGCAACCGAGGAGGACGCCGAGTCCGAGCCGCCGGGCCCCCGCGATCATGTCGATGGCACCGTCGAAGCTGCCGCATTTCAGCAATTTCACATTCACTCCGTCGACATAACCCGAAAGACCTTCGAGATCGGCGGCGGTCCGGGCGCTCTCGTCGGCGTAGATCGGCGGGGCGCCCTCGGGCATCTCGGCGCGAAGGTCGCGCCAGACTTCAAGCCCGTGGGAGTGATGGATCGGCTGCTCGATGAGGGTGGGGCGGTAGTCCTTGAGTTTCCAGATCATCATCGGTGCCTCGGTGGGATCCCAGCCGCCGTTGACATCAAGCAGCAGCGAAGCCCCGGGCGCGGCGAGGCGCGCGACGGAGACCGTGGCGAGATCGAGTCCGAGGTCGCCCGAGCCGAGTTTCAACTTGAGCACGCGGAACTGCTTTGCGAGTCCCGCGACCCTTCGGGAAAAGGTTTCGAGATCGTCCGGAATGCCGAGCGAGCGGCAGCCGGCGGGCAGAGGACCGGAGGGTGGCCCGAGCCGGCGCGCGGCGTGATCGCCGGGCGTTTCACCGGCGGAGCTCGTGGCGAGGTCGAGTTCGAGCAGATCGAAAGCGAGCCGCGCCGTCCGGGGCAGATTCGCGACGGGAGTGCCGCTTTCGATCCCGGCCAGCGTCGCCTCAGGATCCTCGCCGTAGTAGGGGACGAACGGCGCCTCGGCAACGTGTCCGTCGCGGCTCACCCGGAGCACCGTCCGCGATTCCGAGCTGCCGTGGGCGATGCGGAAAGGCTCGGAGAGGGCGAGGGAATGAAGAGTGGCGGACATGCGATGAAACTCCATGAGCGTTCCACGATCCGGGAAGGGCGGCAAATGCCGAAATTTGGAAAACGACGTTCCAGTGAGGCGGGCTCTGGTGTAGGCTGGGGGTTCAATGCCTCCGCGCCCCC
>JALRFZ010000355.1 GCA_023253615.1 Verrucomicrobiales bacterium
TCAATCCCTACGAGTTGATTCTCCGACACGGGGATCGCCTGCCTCATTGGGAGCAAGCGGGAGCAACCTACTTCCTCACTTTCCGCCTCGCTGACTCCACTCCCCAAAGTGAACTCAAACGCTGGAAAGAAGAACGCGAGGAATGGCTTGTCGTGCATCCGGAGCCATGGTCGGAAGAAGTTGAAACCGCTTACCACCGGATCTTCTCCGCACGTGTCGATCGTTATCTCGATGCCGGGATGGGTTCTTGCTTACTTCGCGAGAGAAACGTTGCGGAGGCCTTTGCTGAAACTCTGCTGCCGCATCACGAAATCCGTTTCTTGCTTCATTCGTTCGTGGTCATGCCAAACCACGTTCATTTGCTCGTCACCCTGAACCTGACGGATACTCTGCCGGAGATGGTGAAGATTTGGAAAGGCACGTCGGCGCGAACGATTGGCAAGACCACCAGCAATGGAGGAAAGCTATGGCAGCGAGACTACTTCGACCGCTTTGTGCGTGACGAGGACCATTTCTTTCGGGTTGCCCGTTACATCCGGGAAAATCCCGTGAAAGCCCGGCTTCCCGAAGCGGAGTATTTGCTCTGGGAATCGGACGCCGTGATCCATCTGCTCACGGAATGAAACGACGCCAACCGCCGGGCGACAGGAATGTCGCCCCTCCTTGATCCCCCCGATTCCGACACAAACCTTGCCGTTCCTCACGCGACTTTCGGCGTGCGCCGGAGTTCAAAACCCGTCATCTTTCCTTTTATGAAATCCCCCCTTGGTCTTCTCTCGCTGCTCTTCGCGGTCTTCCTGGCCTCCTTGCCCTCGTTCGCAGAAGAGGGCTTCACCGAACTCTTCAACGGCAAGGACCTCACCGGCTGGGACGGCAATCCCGAACTTTGGTCGGTCGAGGACGGAGCCATCACCGGCAAGACGAAGGGTCCCGACCACCTCGCCTACAACCAATTCCTCATCTGGCGCGGAGGAACGCTCAAAAACTTCGAGCTTCGCGTGAAGGTCAAGGTCACGGGTGACAACAACAGCGGCATCCAATACCGCTCGAAGGAACTGCCGGAGAACGGGCAGTGGTCCATCGGCGGTTACCAATGCGACGTTCACCCCGCCGCTCCGAACAACGCCATGGTCTACCACGAGCGCGGCCGCGGAATCGTCGCGCAGAACGGCCAGACCGTCGTGGTCGATCCCCAGGCGAAGAAGTGGCTCACCGGCGACCGCGATCCCGTCGCCGTGGACATCGCGGAATGGAACGAATACACCATCATCGCCAAGGGCAATCACCTCGTCCATCAGATCAACGGCAAGCTAGCGATGGAGCTGCATGATTTCGACGAAGCGGGACGCGCGCTCGAAGGTCTCCTCGCCTTCCAGGTGCACCGCGGTCCAGCCATGACGGTACAAATCAAAGATGTCCGTCTCAAGGTGCTGCCCGATGGAGGGGTGACGCCCTTCTCCAAAGCCGATCTACCGAACGACGCGCAGGAAATCATGCCTCCGGCTCCGAAAGCGAAGGGCAAGGCGAAAGAGGCACCCAAGGCCGCGAAAGCAAAAGGGAAGGAAAAAGGCAAGTCCCCCAGCCCTCCCCGTCAGGCCGGGGTCGGACCCGCCATCGGGGAAAACATCGCCACGCCCGTGTCACGGATCAAGGCGCCCGAGGGTTTCCAGGTCGAGTTGCTCTACTCCGTGCCAGGGGCTGAGTTGGGCTCGTGGGTCGCGCTCTGCACCGATGACAAAGGCCGCATCTATGCGAGCGATCAATACGGAGGGCTCTACCGTTTCCCCGCTCCCGCCGCGGGCCAGCCGCTCGATCCGAATGCCGTCGAAAAAGTGCCCGCCGAAATCCGCGCGGTGAACGGGATGCATTTCGTCGATGGCGCCCTTTATGTCGGCGTGAACGACTACGAGCAGAAGATCTCGAGCGGCTTCTACAAGCTGACCGACAGCGACGGCGACGACCAGCTCGACAAGGTCGAAACGCTCCGCGAGATGGATTCGAAGGGCGACCACGGCGTCCACGCCGTCGTTCCCGTGCCCGGCAGCGAAGACTTCTACCTGATCTGCGGCAACAACACGATTCCGGTCGAAGCCGATCCCGCCTCGCCCGTGCCGGCGATCTGGGGCGAGGATCACCTTCTCCCCCGCATGCCCGACGGCCGCGGCCACAACCGTCACGTCCTCGCGCCCGGCGGCATCATCTATCGCGTCTCTCGCGACGGGAAAAACTTCTCCCGGATCGCCTCGGGCTTCCGCAACATCTACGACGCCTCGGTCAATCACGCGGGCGAGCTCTTCACCTACGACGCGGACATGGAGTATGACTTCAACACGCCCTGGTATCGCCCGACCCGCGTGAACCACGTCGTCAGCGGCGGTGAATTCGGCTGGCGCAACGGAGCCGGCAAGTATCCCGAGTTTTATCCCGACAACCTGCCCGCCACCATCAACATCGGCCCCGGATCGCCCACCGGCACGACCTTCGGCTACGGTGCCAAGTTCCCCGCCAAATACCAGAACGCCCTCTACATCCTCGACTGGAGCTGGGGCAAGATCTATGCCGTGAACCTCGAGGCGAAGGGCGCTAGCTACACCGGGGTGAAGGAGGATTTCATCTCCGGCGCTCCGCTCCCCGTCACCGACGCCTTCATCCATCCGCAGGACGGCGCCATGTATTTCGCGATCGGCGGACGGCGCGTCCAGTCCGGTCTCTATCGTGTCACCTACACCGGCAGCGAGTCCACTGCCGCCGCCGCGCCTGACAAAACCCTCACCGCGGACGCGAAACTGCGGCACGAGCTGGAGACCTATCACGGCAAACCCGATCCGAAGGCGATCGACGCCGCGTGGCCCCATCTTTCCCACCCTGACCGTCACATCCGCTGGGCCGCGCGCACCGCGATCGAGCATCAGCCCATCGCCACGTGGAAGGACAAAGCCCTTTCCGAGACCGATCCGGCGAAGCAGGTCGAGGCGCTCCTCGCCCTTGCCCGCGTCGGCGGCATCGACCCCTATCATCGAGTCCCCGCGAAACCGCTCGGCGTTCCCGCGGGTGAGCCGGCGATCAAAGCCTCTCCGCTGCCCGAGGGGGCCACGCCGACTCCGCCGGTCGATACCGCGCTGCGCGACGCGATCCTGAACGCTCTCATCGCGGTGGATTTTGCCGCGCTTTCCCCCGAGGTCCAGGCGACGCTCGTCCGCACCGTGCAGATCACGCTGAACCGCTTCGACGGCGCGGGCGACCTGGGCGATGAGCTGATCGCCGACCTCGATCCCGCCTTCCCCGCGAAATCCTTCCCGCTGAACTGGCTCCTCTGCGAGACCCTCGCTTATCTCCAGTCGCCCAACATTGCGGCCGAGGGCATTGCCCTTCTCAACGAGGCTGTTTCCCAGGAAGAGCAGCTCGAATACGCCCGCAGCCTGCGTTTCGTGACAACCGGGTGGAACAAGGAACTGCGCACCGCCTACCTCGAGTGGTTCCTCAAGGCCGCGAATTACCGGGGTGGGGCGAGCTTCGAGAAGTTCATCGAATTCATCCGCAACGACGCCCTCGCCACCTTCACCGAGGCGGAAAAGACGGAGCTCTCCGAGCTGATCTCGAAGAAACCCGAGCGGAAATCGGCAATCGAAAATCTCGGCGCGGTCTTCGCGGGACGCACCCCGACGATGTGGACGCTCGAGGAACTCAGCAAGGCCGCCGAGACCGGCATGAGCGGACGCAATTTCGGGAACGGCCGCAAGATGTTCGCCGCCGCGGCATGCTATGCCTGCCATCGCTTCGGTGACGGCGGCGGCATGAACGGTCCCGACCTTACCGGAGCGGGAGGACGGTATTCCCCGCACGATTTCCTCGACCAGATCATCAACCCGAGCAAGGAGATCAACGAGCAGTTCGCCCCCGTCGTTGTGACCCTGAACGACGGTTCCGTCGTCAGCGGCGTCGTCGTGAATCTCAGCGGCGACAGCGTCACGCTGAATACCGACCTCACCGATCCGAACCAACGCACCAACGTCGACCGCAAGACGGTGAAGAGCATGGAAGTCTCCAAGGTTTCCCCGATGCCCCCGATGCTGCTCGCGATGCTGACGAAAGAGGAAGTCCTCGATCTCGTCGCGTATGTCCTGAGTGGTGGAAACGCCGAGGACGCGATGTTCAAAAAGTGAATGAACTAGATGTGGTGGGACACCGATTCTACTTTCCGGTGCCCAAATCCGTTCGCGATACTTCGGGTTTTGGATCTTGTTCACTCTTTAGCACCGCTTCCTGAGCCAGGAGTAGTAAAAATCGGTCTCGTGGATTGGGGACGACGCATCTGTAGGCAATGAGGACGAAGATAATGGGAACGCCTACCGAAGTCATCTCCAGGATCCACGACGAATCCAATCCTACGTCGGCACGCTGCCTTCCAACCGAAAAATACGCAACCCACGTGGCAATGGCGAGAAGGAGAAATACCAAGGCAGTGCCACGTCTTGGAACTGCCCTGAGTCGCAGTTGCTCGATCATCGCAGCGCGAATCCCGCGTGCTTCCCGATTCTTCCGAATGGCCTCCAGCAATTCTTCGTCATCGAGTTCGCTCATGCCGGTTGGAGAGTAGAAGCGGCGTCCCGCCGCTTTTGCGTTAGTTCTTCTTCGCCTTCTTGCCACCCTTCGCCTTCGGGGCCTCGTCCTTCGGCGGCACGAGCCCGTCGTCAGGCTGATCCCACATCCGCCAGGGATCGTCGTGCTTGCGCATTTCCTCGAGGAGGAGCGTCTTCATCTCGGCGAGTTTGCCGGCGTATTTCGGGTCCCCGGCGAGGTCGCGCTGATTCTCCGAGGGTTTCACGCCGGTAAGGGCGACAACCGCAGGATCCTGGTGTTGTGTCAGGAACTCGTCTGGGTTCTCGGCGAGGTTGAAAAGCTGCGTCTCGCGGACCTTGCCATCGAGCACGTCGTATTGGATCAGCTTCCAATCGCCCTTCCGGACACTGCGCATGCCCGGTTTCGTGCCGCCGTTGTAGACGCCATAGAGCGTGTCGCGGACGGCCTTCTTTTCACCCGTGAGAACCGGTTTGAAACTGAGCCCCTCGTTCGTCGCCGGGGCGGGAATCCCGGCGAGATCGCAGAAGGTCGCGAGCGTGTCGAGCAAGTAAATGTTCCCCTCGGCCCGGGTACCGGGTTGGATCCCCGGTCCTTTCACAAGATAGGGCACACGCCAGGAATGCTCATAGAGATTCTGCTTCCCCATCAGGGCATGGCGTCCGATCGCGATGCCGTGATCGGAGGTGTAGATAATGTAGGTGTTCTCCAGCTCGCCCATCGCCTCGAGCCGCTCGAGGACACGGCCGATCTGGAGGTCGATGTTCTCGACGCAGGCATACTCGCGCCCGACCTCGTTGCGGATCGTCACCGCGTCGCGATTTTTCCAGACGCCGCTCACCGCGACTTCGTCGCGCAGGTCGGGATGACCGTGGTGGAAGGGATATTCCGGCAGCCAGTTGCGCGGCAGAGGCGGCGCCAAGGGATTCGCCGGGGGCAGGCTGTTCTCATCGGCGTGATTCACCACGCCGTATTTCGCCAAGAGCTCGGGCGTGCCATCGCGGGTGTCGTGGGGATGGGAAAAGCCGAAGTAGATGAAGAAGGGATCGGCGTCCTTCGTCTCCTCGCGCGTTTTCAGAAAGTTGAGGACCTGTTCCGCGTGCCAGGCACTGCCCGACTCGGCATCGCCACCGCGCTTCGAGGCATCGTGCCGCACGGTGAATTCCTTGTTCGCCGCTTCGTAGCTGTTACCCTGCTTGCAGGTGCGCATCGTGTCGTA
>JALRFZ010000468.1 GCA_023253615.1 Verrucomicrobiales bacterium
CGCGCCGTGGCGCGCCGCTTCGAAGGATGAGAGCAGCAGGAAGACCATGCCCGGGGCATAAGTTTCGAAAAAGTCCTCCCGCATCCCGCGCTCCTTCAGATAGTCGTGCAGGCGCTGCATCGTCGCCCCGCCGAGGCGGTCCGAGAGCTTCTCTCCGGCTGGCAGCGAGCCGAGCCGCCGCATTTCCTCCGCCGTTTCCGGCCGCGTCATCGACGCCATGTCGATCTCGAAGACGACCTCCTCCGACTCGGCGTAGACCCGGTCGAAGGCGGCGGGCAAAGGCAGATCCTTTTCCCGCAGGAGGTGGACCGATCCCGCGAGGAAGACGGTCGAATCCGCGTCGGAGATTTTCCAGATCGGCGCCATCGCCGCTTCATCCGTCCGTGCCATGCCCCCCGTGAGCAGGGGCAGGGCGAACCAGGGAGCGAGGCGATGCGTTTTCATGGACGTTGATTGCGTGAGCGGGGACGGCGTGACAATCCGGCGCGGACGTGGTTCCATTGAAACGCATCTCCCTCCGACCAACCAGCCCGAAATGAAAGCCATCCTCCTTTTCGCCCCCCTCGCCACCGCTCTCGCCACGGCACCTGCCGCGGCCGGATGGAAAAAACACCCCGTCGTCTCCGCGGGACATACCAACACCGCCGTCGCCAGCGATTACAATGGTGATGGCAGGATGGATGTCATCAGCAGCTCGGCCGGAAAGGTGAGTCTCCACCTCGCACCGGATTGGCGCGAGATCGTGCTGCACCGCTTTCCCAAGCTCGGCGCCACCTGCATCCACAGCGAGACCTGGGACATCGATGGCGACGGTGATCCCGACTGGGCCGGCAGCGAGCCCTGGGGCAAACCCTTCTGGCTCGAGAATCCCGGCGACGGCTCGGGTGCCTGGGCCGCGCGCATCATCGATCACGACATCAAGGGCATCCACTGCCTCCTCAAGGCCGACGTGGACAAGGATGGCAAATACGAGGTGATCATCAACAACTTCGAGCCCGACGGCGTCCTCGGCGACTCGATCGCATGGTTCCGCGCGCCGAAAGATCTGAGAAAGGCGGATCAGTGGGAGCGCCATGTCTTCGCCGACCGCGACGCCCGCGGAGGGAGCCATTATTTCGGATTCGCCGATGTCGATGGCGACGGTTGGGGGGACATCTCCGTGGCGGCCAAAGGCGCGCCCTTCGCCGATGGCAACTGGTTCGCCTTTTGGACGAATCCCGGAGCCGAAGGCGTGACGAAGACGTGGAGGAAAACCCTCCTCGCCGAGAACCAGCTCGCCGCGACGAACATCCTCCCGGGCGACCTCAATGGGGACGGGAAGGTCGATTTCTTCGCGTCGCGCGGCCACAGCCAGGGGATCCTCTGGTTCGAGGCACCGGATTGGAAACTCCACGAGATCGATGCGGAGATGAAATCGCCCCACAGCCTCGTCCTCGCCGATATCGATGGCGACGGCGATCTCGACGGGGCCACCTGCGGCTATGAGAGCAAGGTCGTCGCGATCTACCGCAACGACGGCAAAGGCGGCTTCACGAAGGAAGTGCTCGACGCGGATCAGGAATCCTACGACCTGCGCGCCATCGACATGGACGGCGACGGCGATCTCGATCTGCTCAATGCCGGTCGCGCCAGCGGGAACGTGGCGTGGTATGAGAATCCGGCGAAGTAAGCGCGACGCGTGGTATGCCGGGCGGCCTGCCTCTTTCGGCTTGGCGTGCTTACGCCGTGCCCGTGCTTGCCCGCATCTTCCACCGTGCCTAAACTGAAGGGATGAACGAAGAGCCGAACCCATCACGCTCCGCCGGACTTCAGGATCTCTACGCCCGCGATCCCGCTCGCGCCGAGGCCTTGATCTGGGGGCAAAAGACCGATCCGCTCTCACGGCGCGGATTTTTCAAACGCGCGGGCCTCGCCGCCGTGACGGCCGCGCTGGGAACGGAGATCGTCTTCTGGGACCGGATGCCTCCCGGGCTCATCCCGGCCGCTTTCGCCCAAGCGCCCACGCCCTTCCAGATTCCGGGCAAGGAAGGGCTCGTCGTGCTGAACGACCGGCCCGTCAATGCCGAGACGCCGGCACATTTTCTCGACGACGAGGTCACTCCGGCGAAGCACCTCTTCGTCCGCAACAACGGCCATGCCCCGCTGCCCGAGACGCTCGATCCCGCGAAGTGGACCCTCGAGATCGCCGGGGAAGCGTGCGAACGTCCCGCGAAATTCACCTTGCCCGAATTGAAGGCGAAATTCCCGCATCACACCTACCGGCTCCAGATCGAGTGCGGAGGGAACGGGCGCAGCGAATTCAATCCCCCGACCCACGGCAACCAGTGGACCGTCGGAGCCGTGGGATGCCCCGAGTGGACCGGGATCCGCCTCCGTGACGTCCTCGAGCATTGCGGGATCAAGGAAAACGCGGTCTACATCGGTTATCGCGCCGCCGACACGCACCTTTCCGGGGATCCTGACAAAGTGCCCATCTCCCGCGGAGTCCCCATGCGCAAGGCTCTCGAAGACGAGACGCTCCTCGCCTTCGCGATGAACGGAGCGGACATCCCGTTGCAGAACGGACACCCTCTGCGCCTTGTCGCGGGCGGTTGGCCGGCCTCGGTCTCGGGCAAATGGCTCACGAAGATCGAGGTGCGCGACCGCGTCCACGATGGAGAAAAGATGGGAGGCGATTCCTACAAGATGCCGAAGTATCCCGTCGCCCCGGGCACGAAGGTGCCAGAGGAGGACATGGCCATCATCGAATCGATGCCGGTGAAATCCATCGTCACCTTCCCGAAATCCGGCACGACGCATCCCCTCGGCGAGACCTTCGCCTGCCGCGGCCACGCCTGGGCAGGTGATCTCGAGGTGAAGGAGGTCCACGTCTCGATCGACTTCGGCAGCACCTGGGTGAAGACGGACCTGAAGAAACCGGCGAATCGTCTCGCCTGGCAGAGGTGGAACGCGGAGCTGAAGTTCCCCAAGAAGGGATATTACGAAGTCTGGGTCCGAGCCGTCGATGCGGAGGGGAAAAGCCAGCCCATGCTCGTGCCGGGATGGAATCCGAAGGGCTACCTCAACAACGCCTGCCACCGCATCGCCGTGCAGGCGGTCTGATCCTGACAAACCGCCATGAAATCGCTTTTTTCCATCGCGATCCTCCTTTTCGCCGCCGTTGTTCATGCGGAAGATCCGAAGCCGGAGACGCCGCTCGACCCCGCCACGGGGATGAAGATCGCCGAAGGTTGGGAGCTCGTGCGGACGCACTGCAATGTCTGTCATTCTCCCCAACAGTATCTGATGCAGAAGGGCACCGAGTCGACCTGGACCGACACGATCCGCTGGATGCAGGGCTCGGCCGGACTCTGGCCCCTCGATCCCGCGACGGAGAAAACGATCCTCACCTACCTTGCCTCGAACTACGGACCCGATGCTGCCTTCCGTCGCGCCCCGATTCCCGGGAATCTCCTCCCGCCGAATCCCTACCTGACGGACGCCCGGGCGGAGTTCGAGGAGAAGAAAAAGGCGGGGCTGGTGCCGGTCGCGCCGGTCAGCGATGCCGTACGGCCTCAATAAAGGCCCTCACCTTGTCGAGATCCTTTCGTCCCGGGCTGGTTTCGACGCCGCTCGCGACATCGACGGCGGCGGGATGCACCTGACGCACGGCTTCGGCGACATTTTCCGGCGTGAGTCCGCCCGCGAGCACGATCTGGCGATCGGTCCAGAGTCGCACCGCCTCGGCACCGAGGGACCAGTCCATCGTCTCGCCGCTGCCGCCGTATTCATTCGGAGCGTAGGCATCGAGGAGCAGGGTGGGGGAGGCGAAAGCGGCGGCCGTCTTGAGCATGGGACGATCCTTCACCCCGAGAGCTTTGAAGACGGGCAAACCCTGTTGGATCAATGACCTGACCCTCTCCGGTGTCTCCTCGCCATGGAGCTGGATCCAATCGATGAAGCCGCTCTCATGGAGGGAGCGGAGTTCGTCATCGGTCGCGTTCACGGTCACGGCGACGCGGGGC
>JALRFZ010000483.1 GCA_023253615.1 Verrucomicrobiales bacterium
GAGCGCGACCCATTTTTCCAGAGCCTCGACTTGCTGGCTCGTCAGCGCCTTTTTCGGCGGCATCACGAAGTCGGGATTGCTGCGGCGCACCGCGTGGATGATCGGGGAAAGGTCGGGATTCTTGTCGACGACGGCGGGTCCGTTGTCGCCGCCCTTCACGATGAAGTCGCGGTGATCGAGGCGCAGGCCGCCCTTCACTTCCTCGGCGCTGTGGCACTTGTAGCACTCGTTCGCGAGGAGGGGGCGGATCTCCATCTCGAAGAAACGGAGCGCTTCCTTGTCGTCGGCGGCGTGGGTGCCGAGACTCAACAGGGTCAGGCCGAGGACCAAAGAGGGTTTTGTCAGGGTGACGGTCATGGATGATCAGCGGTTTGGAGCCAAAGGGTCGGGGCGGGGGAGGCGGGGTGTTCTTTCGAGGCGAAGGCGTGGACGAGCCCCTGTTGGTCGCTCTCGCCGGTCTCGCGCACGATGATGAGGGAAACGATCTCATCCGGATGGGAACGGAGAAAGTCCACGAATGCGTCCGGGCCCACCTCGATGAGGCGGTTCGGCGAGCCTTTGCGGATCTCGAATTCCGCGAGCCGGGTCGCGGTCTCCGCGGAGAGCGGTTCGCCGACCAGAGGGCCACCCGTTTTCCAGGTGAGGTCGTTTTCGCTCCAGGCCGCGGCGACGGGGTCAAGAATGCCGTAAACGGCGAATCGTGAATCGGGCACGAGCGAGGAGAAACCGAGGCCGCTCGGCTCGATCTTCAGGGCGAGCTTCGCCGAGCGCAGCGAGGCGCGGTCGATCCCGGCGAGGTCGAAGGAGAGCAGCGCGCGCCGTTCGTTGTTCGGAGCGAGATCGGTGTGCTTCACCATCAGCAAGGGATGGGCTCCCGTGGGACCGTGGGCATCGCCACGCCTCACAAATGCATCGCGCCCGCGTCCGGTCGCGGTGGTCACGGCCACCCAACCGGGGCCGGGGGAGGTGGCGGGGGCCTCGACGCGGCGCACTTCCTGATCGGTCTGCTCGGGCGTGGCTCCGGCTTTGCTGACGAGGGATTTTCCGGCGAAAACGTGTTTCGCCTCGGGCAGGCCTTCGCCTTTCACTTTCACCTCTCCCTCGAAAACGAAGACATTCGAATCGCCCAGCGGGGTGGTCGTGACGCCGAATTTCGTGCCCAGGTCGATCACTTCCATCTTCGCCGTGTCGATCGTGAAGCCGTGCGCCGAATCGGGCACATCGGCGACGACGGAACCCTCGATGAGGCGGCAGCGCATCGCCGACTCGACCTCGAGCACGCTCGGTGCTTCGAGGGTGACGGTGGCTCCGCTGTTGAAGCGGATCGTGGCCATGCCTTCGGTGAGGGCGAGGGTGCCGGCGCTGAGACCGGCTCCTTCCATGGTGGGCAGGTCCGAGCCGGCCCAGCGGCAATTCTCCGCTTCGATCAAGGTCGCGACGACGGGGGCGGGACGGCTTTGATAGAACAGCACGAGGCTGCCGGCGAAGAGCGCCACCGCCGCCGCGGCGGCGATCCAGGCGGCGGGGCGGAAAACGGTCGCGGGTTTCACCCATTGTGGCTCCTCGAGGAGGGCGGGCAGGGAGGCGCTCTCCGACTCTAGCAGGGCGTGGAGCCAGCGCTTTTCCACATACTCGCGGCGCAGATCGGGATCGTCGATCACGGCCTGCTGGAGCTCGGTCCATTCCGCTTCGGAGAGTTGACCGTCGAGGGAGCGGTCGATGTGATCGTGAAAGTTCATGCGGCGGAGGAGTCGAGACGAGATTTCACGCAGTCGTTGAGGGCCGCGCGGATGCGGCTGAGCAGTTTGTAGACCCCGGCTTCGGTGCGGTCCGTCTCGCGGGCGATCGCGGCGATGTCATGGTCTTCGTAATAACGCAACAGCACGAGGCGGCGCTGGTTTTCGGGCAGTCGCTTGAGGCATTCGTGCAGGGCCTCGGAGCGGTCGGCGAGGGAGTCGGAGACGCGGTCGATCTCGGCGGCGACGGCTTCGAGAAAGGCGGGCTCGGCCGAGTAGAGCGGCTTGCGTTTCGCTCCGCGGCGGTGGTTGAGGATCTGGTGGAAGGCGATCTTGCGCGCCCACGCGAGGAAGTGGGTGCCGGGCTCGAATCCCGCGAATTGCTTCCACATCGTCAGCTTGCAGCTTTGGAGGATGTCCTCGGCATCGAGCCGGTCGGGCACGAGGGCGTGAACGTAAGCGGCGAGGGCGCGCTCGTGTTCATTCAGCAGCACGAGATACTGCTCGGCCGGATCGGTCGCTGGCACCGGGGGGATGTGGGGGGAATCCTCCATGTCTTCTGGCCGAAGGTCCGGTTGATGACATTTTTGGACAAGAATTTTTCACTCGTCCGTTCTTTCCTGCGTGGAAATCGTTCACTCTTCCGGCCAAATCGGGCGAATCTTGTCACTGGTAGCCCGGAACGCCCCTTGCCTCCACCCGGACCTCAACCGATCCCGGGCCTTCGGTGGGAAGGAAGCCGAGAGGATGAAAAAGGGAATTCCTGGCATTCGCTCTCGGGCGTGCGCCACGTGTCGCCCTCGCGTCGCGTGCCGCAGATCCCGCTGAACGGGCGTTGGGCGAGAGCGGAGCGGCAAAGGTGGGGCACTGAAACCCGTTCCGGAGACGCTTCATCTTTCTGAACCTGGTCGTTGAAGGGGGATCCGAAGGATCAACGTCTCGTGATGCGGTAGCGCAGAGGCGCGGAATTCCCTCCGGGTCCCGTCGCGGTGAATGACACCATGTTGACCCCGGGCTTGAGACGCACGGGCACTCCCCAGCGGTCCACGTTCGCGATCGGTTTCGGAGCACCTTTGCCGACCTTCACGGAAAGGGCAGTGGCGTTGGCCGTGGTGCCCTTCAGGACGGTCCGGGCGGATACGGTCTTGAAACGCGTCCTGCCGATGGCATTCAGCGTGGGCACCGGATCGACGACGCGCCAGCGCGACACGCGTTCATTTCCGCGATCGATGATGTAAAGGGTGTTCCCGGGTCCAATCGCGATGCCGATTGGGAAACTGAACTGTGACACGCCGCTGCCTGCGGATCCGAAGGCGAAGTCAAAGGATCCATCGGCACGGAGTCGCTGAATACGATTATTCGCCTGATCGGCGATGTAGATCCTCCCGAAGGAATCGATCGCAAGACCGGCGGGGGAGTTCAGATTTCCGGGTTCCGAACCCAATGCACCGAACTCCGTCTCAAATCCACCCGATGCGTTGAATCGCTGCACCCGGTGATTGTCCTGGTCTGCCACAAAAACCTGCCCGGTCTGCGGGTGAACCGCAAGTCCGAGAGGCGTCAGGAACTGCCCGGGCCCGCTGCCGCCCGTCCCCCACAGCCCGATGAAATCCCCGTCCCGCCCGAATCGCTGAATGCGACTGTTCGAGGTATCGGCCACATAAAGGTCACCGGTGCGATCGTTCAGCGCCATTCCGAAGGGGAGGCTGAACTGACCAGGGCTGCTCCCGCTTGAGCCGAATTTTGATTCAAAGGTTCCGAAACGGTTGAATCGCTGCACCCGCCTCCCGAACTGTTCCAGCACATAGACTTTGCCTGTCGAAGGACTGAACGCGATTCCCGCCGGCCGGTTCATCTGTCCGTCCGCCGTTCCGCTGCTTCCCCACTTGAAAAGAAAGCTTCCGTCGAGATCGAAAGCCTGTACCCGGTGATTCGTCTGGTCGGTGACATAGACAACCCCGTTGGCTGAATCGATGGCAACGGCGAGGATATCGGAGAACTCACCGTCACCACTGCCGCCGGCTCCAAAAGTCCCGAGCGGTATCGCCGTCTGAGCATGAATCGAACCGGGCCCGGGTGACAAAATGAAGTGCAGAACGAGCGAGAAAAACAGAAAGCTCAGCCTCTTTTTCATGCCGACATCATAGCCGACCTGCGGGTGCCATCAATCTTATTCGGGGTCAGCTCAGGCAGGATCCCCCGACATCACAAGCGTGCTTTCCGCCTCCGCCAGCATGACTCGGCTCGAGGACATGGCATGTCCGCGTGTTCCTCACCCGCACCAACAGCATTGCCAATCTCAATCCGGCGACCGGCAACGTCGATTCCTCTGCGGTGATCGGAGGTGCGACGACCGATGTGGACAATTTCCTCATGCGCCGCGGAGACGGGGTCATGTTCACCGGAAAGCGCAATGGAAAGGCGGCGCCGACGCAGCTCTTCCAGATCCATCCCGCTCGCGCTCACCGCGATGACCTTTGACGTCGCTCCGACTCCGGTCTTCAAGGTGTCGGGACCCAAAACCATCCGCACCACGAGGACCTCCCACACCCTGAAGGGGACCTACACGTCCACCGTACCTGCCACGATCGGTTCGAAGTCGGCTTCGATCGTGACGAACAATGGCGCCTGGAAACTGAAGCTCTCGAAGCTGAAGCCGGGGACGAACCAGGTGAAGCTGGTCTGCGAAGACGCCGCGGGACAGAAAAAGTCGCAGACCGTCCGGATCCTGGTCGGAAACTAACCCGTCGCCGCGTCCTCAATTCTTGTCGTGGGCGTGACAAGAATTGAGGAGCAGATCTGGATCCGCGCGTGCGCGCCAGTGGAATTTGCTCGGCATTCCGGGGCGGTCGGCGCAAAGTATCGACATGAATCGTCTCACCCTTTTCGCCTTGGTCTCGATCACGCTCTTTCCCGGGCTGCCGGTGGCGGAGGAAAAGACTCCCGCCAAAGCCGATCTCGTGATCTACGGCGGCACCAGCGCCGGTGTCGCGGCCGCGCTCCAGGCGGGCCGCATGGGGCGGACGGTGATCGTGATCGAGCCGACCGACCATCTCGGCGGATTGACGACGAACGGTCTCGGCGCGACCGATTCCGGGCGCAAGGAAACGATCGGCGGGATCAGCCGCGAGTTCTACCGCCGCCTCCAGGATCACTACCGGGATCCCGCGGCCTGGCCCTTGCAGGATCCCGGTGAGCCGCAGGGCAAGGGCGGGGGACCGATCTTCAACCCCGGGGCCGACGCGATGTGGGTCTTCGAGCCGAAGGTGGCGCAGGCGGTGATGGATGCGATGGCGGCCGAAAGCGGTGCGAAGATCTTTTTCAAGGAGCGGCTCGACCGGGCCGCGGGGGTGGAGAAGCAGGGCGGGCGTCTCACCGCGATCACGATGGAGTCGGGCAAACGTTTTGAAGGGGCGATGTTCCTCGATGCCACCTATGAGGGCGACCTCCTCGCCGCGGCGGGGGTTTCGTTCCATGTCGGTCGCGAGGCGAATTCGGTCTATGGCGAGATGCTCAACGGCGTGCAGAAATCGCAGATGAAGGGGCACCTTTTCACCAAGCCCGTCGATCCCTACCTCGTGCCGGGCGATCCTGCGAGCGGATTGGTCGCCCGCGTCTCGGCCGACCCGCCGGGAGAAGACGGCGAGGGAGACCGCCGCATCCAGGCCTTCAACTTCCGCATGTGCATGAGCAACGACCCGCGGAACCGCGTGCCTTTTCCCAAGCCCGAAGGATACGACGAAACGCAATACGAGCTGCTCTTCCGCAATTTCGAGGCCGGCGACCTGCGCCTGCCGTGGAGCCCGGGGATGATGCCGAACCACAAGACCGACACGAACAACTACGGCGCCTTTTCGACGGACAACATCGGGATGAACCACTCCTATGCCGAGGCCTCGCACGAGGAGCGCGAAGGCATCGTGCGGGAGCACGAGGTCTACCAGAAGGGCCTGATGTGGACGCTCGCGAACCACCCCCGCGTGCCCGCGGTGATCCGCGAGGCGATGGCGCCCTGGGGACTGGCGGCCGATGAATTTGTCGGAAACGGAAACTGGCCCCGGCAAATCTATGTCCGCGAGGCGAGGCGGATGGTCTCGGACTACGTCGTGACGGAATTGGATTGTCGTCGTGTCAGGGTGGCGGAGGATTCGGTGGGGCTGGGCAGCTACAACATGGATTCGCACAACGTGCAGCGCTACGTCACCGCCGACGGCACGGTGCAGAACGAGGGCGACGTGCAGGTCTCGCCGGGTGGTCCCTACGTTGTCGCGTATCGGTCGATCGTGCCGGAGAAGGGGGAGGCGGAGAATCTCCTCGTGCCGGTGTGTGTCTCGAGCTCGCACATCGCCTTCGGGTCGATCCGGATGGAGCCGGTCTTCATGATCCTCGGGCAGTCGGCCGCGACGGCCGCGGTGATGGCCTTGGAAAAGGGGATCGCGGTGCAGGATCTTCCCTACGCGGAGCTGCGGACGCGGCTCCTCGCCGACGGCCAGGTGCTCGATCTGCCGGAGGATGCCGCGCCGCGCGAGCATCTCACCGCGGCCTCTTTGCCCGGGATCGTCGTCGATGACAACGCCGCCCGCGCCGAGGGCGAGTGGGTCTCGTCGACCTCGGCGGCGAGGTTCATCGAGACGGGCTACCGGCATGATGCCTTTGGCGCGAGCCTCGTGCCCGAGGAGAAATGGCTCGTCTTTCCCGTGGAGCTGCCCGAGGCGGGTCGCTACGAGGTGCGCCTCGCCTTTCCCGCCCATCCGAACCGGTCGAGCCGGACGAAGGTCGCGATGGTGACGGCGGAGGGAGAAAAAACCGTCACCCTGGATCAGCGCAAAAAATCGGATGAGGAGAACGGCTTCGTCTCGCTGGGGGTGCATGCCTTCGAGGCCGGGGGCTGCGAGGTGATCGTCAACAACGCCGGTGCCGACGGTTATGTCGTCGCGGATGCGGTCCAATTCCTGCTACAAGAGCCATGAGAAGCGTGCAGCATTGTCCCCAATCGATCGAAGAACTCGACGAACTCGCCAGCGAGCCCGATCGCGGGGTGGTCGAAACCGTTTCCCATGTCGAGGGAGACTTTGTCGTCGCCGGGGCCGGGGGAAAGATGGGATTCCATCTCGCCCTGATGCTGCGGCGCGCGCTCGATGTGCTGGGATCGGGGCGGAAGGTGATCGCGGTCTCGCGCTTCGGCGATGCCTCCGCGCGCGCGCCCTTCGAGGCGGCGGGGATCGACACGATCTCCGCGGATCTCTGCGATGAATCGGTCTACCCGGACCTGCCCGATGCCGCCGCGGTCTTTTTCCTCGCCGGAAAGAAATTCGGCACCTCGGGGTCTCCTGAAGAGCTGCGTCTCTTCAACGAGGAAATGCCACGCCTGGTCGCCGAACGGTATTCCCACGCGAGGATCGTGGCCCTGTCGACCGGGTGTGTCTATCCTTTCGTCAGTCCGGGGTCGGGCGGCTCGGTCGAAGAGGATACGCCCGAGCCTGTGGGGGAATACGCGATTTCCTGTCTCGGCCGGGAACGTGCCTTTCTCGAGAGCAGCGAACGCCACGGCACCCCTCTGGCGCTCATCCGCTTGAACTATTCGGTCGATCTCCGCTATGGCGTGCTCGTCGATCTCGCCTCCAAGGTCATCGCCGGAGAGCCGATCGATCTGACGATGGGCTATTTCAATTGCCTTTGGCAGGGCGATGCGGTGGCCCACACGATCCGGGCGCTCGGACATGCCGCGCCCGCGCCGGAGGCATTCATCCTGAATGTGACGGGGGCGAAGATCCTCTCGGTCCGGGAGATCGCCCTGGCTCTGGGGGATCATCTCAATTCCATCGTCGATCTCCAGGGGGAGGAGGCCGAGACGGCTTGGCTAAGCAATCCGGACAAGTCGCATCGTCTCTTCGGGCCACCCCGCGTCTCCGAGGCGACGCTGCTCGGGTGGGTCGCCGAATGGGTCGGGCTGGGTCGGCCTCTGCTGGGCAAACCGACTCATTTCGAAGTCCGGGACGGGAATTACTGAAAGTTTCAAATTTGCGATTAAATATAAAATTGAGAATTAAATTCTGAAATTTTGGGAATTTCCAAGGAAAGTTGGAGAAATTCGAGTGACGATTGCTCGAATGGCTTTCTCCAGCTATCCCATGAAAAACTCCTGGCTCAATGTCTCCGTTCACGCCTGCCTGTTGGCGGCGATCGCCTGTCCTTCGATGCCTTTGCTGGCGATCGACACGGGTGGCATCAGCGAATACCGCACCATTGATGGCACGCGGAATCACTCGAGCCTGCCGAACCGCGGCCGTTTGAACCTGCCCCTGCTGCGTGTCGCGCCCGCGGCTTACGGAAACGGCACCGATCTCCCCCGCGGGGTAGCGGTCGATCAAGGAAACGACGGCCGCATCACCGCGGCCGAGCAGACCGGGCTACCGGCACCGCGCCGGATCAGCAATCTCGTGCATGATCAGGGGGGGACGAGTTTCTCCCGAGCGCGCGCCGTCTCAATCAGCTCGTGTTCCAGTTCGGAAATTTTCCCAGGCACGACATCAGCCTCGCCGACCACGACCACGACCACGACCACGACCACGACCACGGGCGGCGCGGCGGGACGATCGGGCAAGGAATCCTTCAACGTTCCCGTGGGCACCGGTGATCCGGTTTTCACTTTCACCGAGATCCCCGCGACCCGTTCGGTCTCGGTCGCGGCCTCCGCTTCTTCGACCGGTAAACGTGAGCAGATCAACACGTTGACCTCCTGGATCGATGGATCGCAGGTCTACGGCTCGGACTCGCGCCGGGCGGTCGCGCCGAGGTGGTCGAAATGCGTGTTGGCGAAGAGGAATGCACGCCCCGTCCCCGCATCGCGCAGCCGCACCCAGCTGACGATGCGCGGCAGGCTCGAATCCCAGCTCTTCGAGGCGACCGTATCCGGCGTCTCGCTGAGCCAGAAGGTGCCTTCGGCGGATTTTTCGAACCGGTCTTTGCGATCGAAAATGGCGCACGATTCCGACCCGGGTCCGGGCGTGCGAGCCACCGAGTAGACCGCGTAGCCGGGCAGGCGGGTGCTCATTTCCCCGACCTGGAAGTCCACCGACTCCTGCAGCCCCCAGCGGATCGGGATCGCGAAGCCGCGCCGTCTCGACGACGAGATCCCGCCGGTTCGGCCTGGCATTGTTGCCATCCTTCGCCGTGCCGAAGCGGATGTTGAAGGACATCACCGAGATCGCGTCGGCGGGCGTTTCCCCGGCGGCCGGGACGACGGAAGAAGAGACGAGTGCCGCCAGTGCGGCAAGAAGGCGCGGGGGCAATCTCAACAAAGGAATTGGCGATGGAGTCTGCGCTGCCGGCCTCACTCGGCTGCGAAAGCCTCGTAGAGCTCCTCGACCTTCGCCTTCACCGGATCTCCCTCATGGAAGGCGAAGCGCCAGCGGAACGTGATCGTCTCGCCCGCCGGGAGGATGAGCTGGCCCGCCTTCGGGTCTTCGAGCGACTCGAAATGGCGCTTGCCGAAGACGTTCGCGGTGACGAGTCCGTAGGTGCGCGAGTGCCAGTGGCTCGGGTGGCGCGGATTCTTCGGATGATCCATGATCGCGATGCCGACCGGCTTGCCACCGACTTCGCCGTAGGCGTCGAGCCAGCGCGCCCGCTTGCCCCAGGTCTCCTTGTCCTTGATTCCCTCGCTGTTGAGGAGATGACCGGCTCCGGCTTTCATCTTGTCTTTCTCACCGGTCCGCTTCTCCACCTGCAGGTCAGAGGCGACGCGGATCGCCATGCCGGCATCCTTCTGGTCGCCGAAGGTGACCTCGCCGTTCGAGGCGTGGAAGGCGATCGTGATGTCGAGGAGGCGGGGACCGTCCGGCTCGGCCGGGGCGATGAAACGCACCGTGCGCGTGTCGCTCATGATCACGGTGCCATCGGCCGCGACGTAGTCGTTCTCGGAAACAAAGCCGCCTTCTTTCGCGCCGTTTTCGATCTTGGTGAATTTGCGGTGCATCGTCTTGCCGGGCTTCTTGCCGCCATATTCGCGCACCGCCCAGAAGCTGTGGCCGTTCACCTCGCTGTGGGCGAACCAGAGCGATTGATGGTGCGGGTGGTCGGTGTCCTCGCCCTCGATGATCTCCAGGGGATACTTCCGCGTCATCGGCACCTGGCCGGGACCCAGCACCGGGTAAAAGAGGGGGAAATACCGTTCCTCGCCCTTGGTGATGTAGTCGGTGAAGAGTTCGCCGTTCATCTCGACGCGGAGCCGATCCTCCATCTCGGTGAGTTTCACGGACGGTTCGGCCGAGGCGGTCGTGAGGAAAAGGGCGCCGAGGCCGAGGGAGAGGAGGTAGGAGCGATGCGTCATGTATACAATGCTTGCCAGACCCGGGCGGATTGGGAAACACTGCGACGCAGCGCATTCACGCCAGCGGCATGGCGCAGGGACGTGAGGGGCGGCGGGATCCCGCCGCGTCAGCTACCACCTCTCACTTCCCATAAACCTTGTCCTTGGGATCGCCCGCGGACATGAGGTAGGCCATGAGATCGCGCACTTCGTCGCCATTGAGCAGGTTGATGAGGCCGGGAGGCATTTGGGAAACGGGTACGCTTTCGATCTTCGCGACGTCGGTCCGCTTCAACTTCACCGGCTCGCCCTTCGGATCGGGCGGGTAGACTTCGAGGTCGTCGCCGCGCTCGACGACGAGACCGGTGTGGACCGCGCCGCTCTTCGTCGTGACGCTGGAGCTGCCATACTGGTCGCTGATGACCTTGCTCGGATCGATGATGGATTCGAGGACGTAGGCGACGTCGAACTTGTTGCGCGTGCTGGTGACGTCGGGTCCGATGTCACCGCCGAAACCGGCCATGCGGTGGCAGGCGCCGCAACCGATGGCGTGGAAAAGGCTGCGTCCGTTCTCGTAGTTCGCGTTGCGGAACTGGCCGGCGTTGGCATGCTTCGACGCCGTCTCGATCGTCCAGGCCTGGCCCGGTCCCTTCGGCGGGGTGATCGCGAAATCGGGCACGGCCTGGTAGCTGACTCCGGTGATGTCCTTCAGTGCGACGAGGTGATCGTTGGGCGCGTGGGCGAGGGCCTCGTCGCGGGTGTTGGTGAGGAAGCCGCCGTAGCTCGCGCCACCGGGATGTTTCGCGGCGGCGTTGAGGAAGGTGAAGTAGCGGCGGCGCTGGTCGAGCGTCCAGCCGCTCTTCTGATTGCGCAGGGCGAAGGCGTAGGCGATGCCGCGGATGGGCGGGTAATCATCGAGCATCGCCTGGATGCTGCGTCCGTAGCCCTGGTTCCGTGTGACGAGTTCGGCCCAGTCGGGGATCTCGGGAGCACCCGGGTTTTCGATCAAGGTCAGGGCCTTTTCGATCACCGAAGGGGCCTCCATCGCGACGAGCAGATTCACCAACTCCACGTTGGCATCGGCCGATTTCGACGGAAGAAGAGCGTCGAGTTTGGCGACGGCTTTTTCCCGGTCCGCTCCCGTGGGTTTGCCGAGACGGATGAGATTGAGCTGCCAGGCGCGCAGATACCCGAGGAGCTGGGGCTCGGTCAGGCTCGCCGCATCCATCTCGAGAAGGGCGGCGGTCAGTTTCGCTCCGTGGGTCGCGGCATCGCCCTGGCGGGCGAGGGCGACGGCTCCGGTGATGCGGGTCTGCGGATCGGTCGCGGTGAGGACCTTGTCGGCCCATTGCGCGACGGGCTGTGACTCGATCGCGACGCGGGCGGCATGGCGGAGGAAACGATCGGTGCTCGCGAGATGGGGCCAGGCCTTTT
>JALRFZ010000488.1 GCA_023253615.1 Verrucomicrobiales bacterium
TCGCGAGCAGGGTGGGGGAAAGATCGACGGTCAGGCGGAAGGGCACGCCTTCTCCGCGCAGACGGAAGAGCATTTCGAGGAGCGGCAGATGCGTCTCGACCACGGTGCTGTGCAGCCAATCCTCCTCGAGGCAATGCGGCAGCTCGGGGTGCCTCACCCACGGGATGTGGGCATGCAGGATGATGGAACAATTCCGACTCATGAAAATCTAACGGATTGAAGAAGTATTAAGGCGAAAAAGGCACCGATGGCCAGCATTATCCTGACCACCCCCAATGGGGCGTGCTCCACCTTCGTTTTCAAGTGCTGATCCCACAGGCAGTTTCCCGTCGTAATCAGTCGGAAAAAGCTGAAAATCATGCCAATTAGAATGAATGGAGCCTGGTAAAAGCCGACTCCTAGCACATACACGTAAAAGGAACGGCCCAGCGAGAGCAGCACCGGCACGCGGCCTCCCTCCGCGTTCGTCACCCGGATGCCGAACAAGGCTTTGCCCGGTGTCGCTCCAAAAAGATGGATCAGCATCGCCTCGAGCGCGTGCCAGGCGAAGAGAGCGAGGAAGAGTGTCGTCGCGAGGGTGAGCGCCTCGGGCTTTCGCATCTCCTCCAGGTAGCGGGTGAAAAAGTCCGTCAGCGGCTCTCCGGGCTGCGGCTGCGGGGCTGAATAATCGCTCAGCAGGAAGACCATCACCGACACCAGGGTGTAATCGAACATCCGCGCCCAGAAACGGATGAAGGGGCGGGCCGGCTCGATCGCCTCGGTGCGCGTCAGGACCTGGGCCGCCGTCGGTCCCACCTCGGTCAGAGGGGTGCCCGGATACGGTTCCGGAGGCATCGGCAGCCGGGTCGGCGTGGGTAGGGGCGGAGGTCCGGGACGCTCTTCCGTTTCCCCATTTTCCGGTTTGACCGGGAGGCTGCGCGCGCAGACCGCCTCAAGCGCCCCGATCTCGCGGATCGGCTTCCATTCGTCGAGACCTCGGTGCCAGGCCAGCGTGTCGGGAGTGGCATCGCCCCGCTCCAGCAGATCACCGACCTTGAAGATCGAGAAGGGCCCCGCCTTGGAGTCCCCGAGGGAAAGATAAAAGTCCATGTTGAATCAGAGGGAGGAGGAAAAGACCCGGTGCCGGGGTTGCCCGTGGCGTTACTCGCTGCGCAGCGCCTTCGCCGGCTGCAGCGAGGCCGCGATCAGGGCCGGAACGAGCGAGGCGATCGTGCAGGCAAGGAAAGCTCCCGTGGAAATGATGACGAGGTCGCGCGTCGTCTGTTTCGCCGGCAGACCGCCATCGACTTTGTAGATCTCGGCCGAGAAGAGATCGACCCCGAAGGTGCTGCCGATCCAGCCGGCCATGTCGTTGCGGAAATAAAGCGTCACCTGCGAAAGAAGCAGTCCCACGACCACCCCCACCAACCCGACCAGGACGCCCTGGAAGAGGAAAACCCACGCCACCTGCTCCTCGCGCGCGCCGAGCGCCTTGAGAAGGCCGATCTCCGAGCGCTTCTGGAAAGTGACCGTGATCATCGTGTTCATGATGCAAAAGCCTCCCACGATCATGATCATGAAGAGGATCAGATACATCGCCTGCCGCTCCGCCGCCACCGCGTCGAAGATCAGCTTGTGCATCTGCACCCAGGTGAGGATGCGGAATTGCTGCGGCAGCAGGCCGTGGAGCTTTTCCTGATATTCGTTCGCCTTGAATCCGTCGTCCGTGCGCACCGCGATGCCATGGCATTCGTCGAGGTCGAAATTGTAAAGCACCTGGGCCGTCTCAAGATGGACGAACACGATGTTCGCGTCGAAATCCCAGTGTCCCGAGTCGAAGATGCCCGTCACCGTCACCTCCTGTGGAGCCGTCATTTCCTTGATTTCGTCGATCCCCTGTTTCCGTCCCTCATCGTCCGCGGCACCCTCGACCGTCTCGAGGGATTTCATGATCGAGTCGATGTCGCGGGGCGAATAGAGGAGCAGTTTGTCGCCCACCCGGATGTTCTGCGACTCGGCGATGCCGTCGCCGACGACCGCGGAGTAGGGATCGTTCACCGAGAAATCGCCGCGCGGAATGCCCTTCTTCGGGTTCAGCGGGTCTTTCGGATCCGGGTCTTTCGCCAGCTTGTCGCGCATGCGCTCCAGCTCCTCGCCTTCCGGAGGCAGGATGCCGCGGATCATCGGAGCACTCCGAAGGCCCTGGAAGTCCATCACCACCTGCCCGCGGACATAGGGGGTCACCGAGACGATGCCCTCCATAGCCTTGATTTTTTCGTAAGGCTCCGGCCAATTCCCGAGAATGCCGCCCGAATCGATCACCAGATGAGGCTCGAAGCCCAGGATACTCTCCTTGATCCGTTCGCCGTAGCCGGTGAAAACGGCGATCACCACCGCGAGGAGCCACACCCCGAGCGCGACCCCGAGGATCGAGATCACCGTGATGATCGAGACGAAAGTGCGCTTCGGTTTCAGGTAGCGGGAGGCCAGGAAGGGGCTGAAAAACATGGCGGGGGGATTGACTGGGACCTACCGTAGCCGCTATTCCTCGTTCTGACACCCGATTTCCTGAGCAGATTCCACTGCGATCGACGCGAGCCCCGACCGACCTTCCACCGCCCCATGACCGGATCCTATCCTGAAAAATACAAGGCTTTCATCTTCCTCGGAGCTCCCGGCTGCGGCAAGGGCACCCAGGGCCAGATCCTCGGGACGATCCCGCGATTCTACCATTTTTCCATGGGCGACGCCTTCCGCTCCATGGACACCCGCACCCCGATCGGACAGGAATTCATCGCCTATTCGCGAAAAGGCGAGCTTGTGCCCGACGAGCTCACCATCCGGTATTTCAAGAAGCAGATCGATGCCCGCGCCGACCTCCACATGTTCAAGCCCGACATCGACATCCTCATCCTCGATGGCATCCCACGCAGCATCGAGCAGGCCCGCATCCTCGAGGAACACATCGAGGTGCTCCAGCTCTTCCACCTTTCCTGCCCCGACCGCGACGAACTCATCACCCGGATCCGGAAGCGGGCCCTCAAGGAAGGCCGCATGGACGACGCCAGCGACGAGATCATCCAGCGCCGCATCCGCGCCTACGAGGAATCGACCCGGGAACTGATCGATCACTACGCCGATCGTCGCGCCGCCATCAACGCCGCTCAAGCCCCGGTGAAAGTGACACGCGACATTCTGGGCGTCATCGTCGCCCATCCCGAGTGGCTGCATCATACCGGAGAGGAATAGCCTCGCTACGGATTCGATTTTCCGGAAAGATCGGGTCGGGATTCTCCGCGGCATGTCGTGGCTGGAGCCGGGGTGAAAAATGAGGGGCGGCGACCCGTTTGGCCGGGAAGCAGCCCGGAGGGCCGGGCGCGTTTGACGGCGAAAAACACAGGTTGGGCAGCATGATGGATCTGGCCCGCTCTATGGGAATCACTCGGCTGCGGGGAACCAGCAGCCTGTCGGACTTGATTCCATTATTTCACCGATTTGTCGGCGTTTAGCGATAATTTCCCAGGATCGATTGTGGTCCGGCCATCCGCACCGCAGGTGA
>JALRFZ010000492.1 GCA_023253615.1 Verrucomicrobiales bacterium
TCCCGTCTGGAACCAGGACATGATCTCCGAAGAGGGGCGCATGAAACTGGGAATGGTCTGAGGGTGGATCTCTCCTGACCTGGGGTCACCACTACCCTTCCTCCACAAGACGGATTCTCTTCCGGCGGTTGTTTTTGGCGACCCGTACGGGATTGACTGCGCCTTGCTCCATCTCTGCGTCGTCGCGAGCTTCGCTCGCTTTTATTCCCACCGCTCTCGCATTCGCTCTTGCGGCGATGCAGTCAAACCGGAAGGCCGGCCCCGCCTACGCGGTTCGCCTCCCTACTGGTCGCAACAAAAAAACCGCCGTGACCGGCGGTTGTTTTTGGCGACCCGTACGGGATTGACTGCGCCTCGCTCCGTCTCTGCTTCGTCGCAAGCTTCGCTCGCGTTTATTCCCAACCGCACTCGCCTTCGGCTCGTGCGGCGCGGCAGTCGAACCCTACGGGTCCCAATCCCTACGCGTCGCAACAAAAAAACCGCCGTGACCGGCGGTTAATTTTGGCGACCCGTACGGGATTCGAACCCGTATTACCGCCGTGAAAGGGCGGTGTCCTAACCCTTAGACGAACGGGTCACTTGGTTCTCAAGCGAAACGCTAGGGGAGGGCGGGAATATGGGGGCGATCGGGCGGGACGCAAGTTGATTTTATCACGATTTTCGATCCCTCTTTCCCCCCACCCTCCCCCATGCGCGGCCCCTTGCGCATCCTTCCTCTTCGCCGAACGTTCCTTTTTGTTCCGATGCCCGACCTCGCCAGCCGACTTTCCCTCTCCTCCTGCTGGAATTCCCACCGTCACGACGACGGCTACGCCATGCTCGCGGAGATCCGCGCGCTCGGATTCGAGCGGGCCGAGCTCAGTCACGGCGTCCGGCTCGAGCTCGCCCCGGGCATCCTCCGGGCCGTCGATGAGGGGATCATCGCGATCTCCTCGGTCCACAATTTCTGCCCCCTGCCCGGCACCGTCCGCCACGCCGCACCGAATCTCTTCCAGCCCTCGGCCCGGAAAAAGAGCGAACGCGCCCTCTGGCTGCTCCATTCCCAGCGCACCCTCGAATTCGCGGCCCGAGTCCGCGCGCGCGACGTGGTGATGCACTCGGGCAGCGCCTCGTTTCTCTTTGGCGATCCCGCCACCATCCTCGGGGCCGAGCCCCCCGCCCTCCCCGCGGCGCGGGAGAAGGCCCTCGCGCGGCTCCGT
This sequence comes from Verrucomicrobiales bacterium, assembly GCA_023253615.1. GTDB lineage: Bacteria > Verrucomicrobiota > Verrucomicrobiia > Verrucomicrobiales > DEV007 > Arctic95D-9. Next base: position 1,200 of record JALRFZ010000492.1, read on the forward strand.
GCCGGAGCGACGAAGGCGATGAGGCGGGTCCTCGCCGCTTACGACGAGCTGCTCCCCTCCGTCGTTTCCCACGATCTCGTCCTCGGCGTCGAAAACCGCGAGGGCATCCCCGAGCTGCCGCTCGACGACGGTTTCGACGCCTTTTTCGCCCACTTTCCCGAGGAGGCCCCCATCGGCTATTGGCACGATACCGGTCACGCGCGCATCAAACATCTCGAGGGATTCCTCGATCACGAAAGCCACCTGGCCGCCCGGCTCGACCGCCTTGTCGGCTTCCACCTCCACGATGTCGACGAACAGGGCCGCGACCACCGCCGGCCGGGATCCGGATCGGTCGATTTCGCGATGATCGCCCGTCATGTCCGCGGCCATCACACCCTCGTCTTCGAGCCCCATCCCAGCCTGACTCCGGAGGAGATCACGGCGTCGCGCGATTACCTCCTCGATATCCTCGGCGGATGATGCGGAAAGGGGGCGGAGGGGGAGGACGAATCCGGTACCTGGTGGCAAAAACGCCATGTTTTCGGCTCGATTTCCCGGTTTTTCTCTCCTAAGTTGCCCGGATTGTCTTATGAAACCCGCCCTTATCCTCTCCCACCTCGGAACTCTCGTGGCCGGCGCCGCGGCCGCCTACCTCGTGATCCCTTCCCTGACTTCTCCCAAAGGTGGCGAAGGAGGTGACAACGGAAACGGGGTGACCACTTTCACCGGTGAGCCCGGCAGCAAAAGCGGCGGCGCATCCGCGGGAGGTGCCGGAGTGCCCTCGAATCTCAGCGCCGTGAGCCTCGAACAGTCCGGTTATCAACTCGGCAGCCAGGATCCTCTCGCCGCCATCGCCGCAGCCAAGAACATCCCGGGGCGCGACAACCGCTACCTTTACACCGAATCCGTCTTCACCGCCTGGGGTGAGAAAAACGGTCTCGAAGCCGCCCAGTGGGTGATGGCCAACCTGAAGGGGGTTGAAAAATCGGACGCCCTCTACAACATCGCCGACGGCTGGGCCGAGACCGATCCCGCGGCCGCCGCGCTCTGGTTCAACGAAAACACCAGCGGCATCAACCGCGAGGACGCGATCTACGAGATCCTCGAATCGTGGGGCCGCAAAGCCCCCGAGGCAGCCCTCGCCTGGGCCGAGGAGCTCGATGACTACACGCGCTCGAGCGTGATGGATTCCCTCGCCGAGGGCTGGGCCGCAAACGATCCGCAGGGCGCCGCCAAGGCCTCGGAAAAACTCCTCGTATATGATTTCGGCGATGAATTCGTGATGAACATCGCGGGCCAGTGGGCCAGCACCGATCCCGGGGCCGCCGCCGCCTGGGCCGGCACGATCAACCACAGCGACGCCCGCGCCATCGCCCACCTCGAGATCGGCACGGAATGGGCCATGGACGATCCTGACAAAGCCACCGCCTGGCTGAATGCGCTCGCCTCCGAGGATGACAAGCTCTACGCCTCGCTCGGCGTGGCCCTCGGCTGGTCCGAGCACGACCCCGGCGCCGCCCTCGGCTGGGCCGTCGGATCGGTGGAAAGCCCCGACACCCGCCAGCGCATCATCGAGGACATCATGCTCGACTGGAGCTCGACCGACCCGACCGCGGCGGCGGAGTGGCTCAACGCGCAGCCGAAGGGACCGAAGAACGACGAGGTCCTCTCCACCTTCGCCAGCGCCATCATCGATCTCGATCCCGAGTCCGCCGTGACCTGGGCTTCGACGATCACCGATGAAGGCAAGCGCACCGAAAACGTCTCCGCCCTTCTCGAAGAATGGATCGCGATGGATGGCGACAGTGCCCGGCAATGGCTGGCCGGATCCAAGCTGAGCGACGACCTGAAGAAGAAATTCGGGCCACAGTGAGTGAAAGCGGTCCATGGACCGCTGATCGACGCTGATTTCCGCTGATCGGAAAGGGCCCGGGGGCCGCGCTCCGCAGGGCCTCACGCCTTGCGATTCAAAATCCCGCCACCGCCTGGAACGTCCAGCCTTTCAGGTAATGCGTTTCAGGCAGCGTCAGGATCACGGGGTGGTCGCGGCGCTGGGTGTGGGATGCCATGACGCGCAAGGTGCGCTTCGCATCGACCGAGGCACCGGCGATGACGTCGTGGAACTCTCGCTCGCTGACGTGGTGACTGCAGCAGTAGGTGGAAAGAAGTCCGTCGGGATTCAAAAGCTTCAGGGCCCGCAGGTGGATCTCCTTGTAGCCGCGCAGGGCGTCGTTCACCGATTTCCGCGACTTCGTGAAGGAGGGCGGATCGAGGATGACGAGATCGAATTTCCGCTCGGCGGTCTCGGCTTCCTTGAGGAAATCGAAGACATTCGCCTCCTGCGCCTCGACAACGAGGCCGTTGCGAGCCGCATTCGCCCGCGTCGCCTCCACGGCGCCGGCGCTGATGTCGAGCGCCAGCACCGAGGCCGCGCCGCCGCGGGCGGCATGGAGGGCGAAACCTCCCTGGTTGCAGAAACAATCGAGCACGCTTTTCCCTTGGGCGAGCCGGCCGACGGCGGCGTAGTTGTCGAGCTGGTCGAGGTAGATGCCGGTTTTTTGTCCCTCCATCAGATCGATCTCCTGGACAAGGCCGTTGATGGTGAGAGTGATGGGACCGCTCCAGTCACCCGCAAGCAATCCGGTGCGGGGCTCGAGCCCCTCGGCCTTGCGGATGGACGAATCGTTGCGCTCGATCACGGTGATCCCGCCGAAGATGCCCAGGAGCGATGCGACGATCAGGTCCCGGCGCAGATCCATCGCGAGCGTGAGGGTCTGCAGGACGAAGGCATCGCCGTAGCGGTCGATGATCACGCCCGGGAGACCATCCGCCTCACTCCAGACGAGGCGGTAGACCGGCTCGGGGAATGCCATGGCTTCGCGGACGGCGAGCGCGCGGCGGAGACGGCGGTCGAAAAACTCGGCGTCGAGATCCTGCTTCCGGCGTGAAATACGGCGCGCGACGATCTGCGACTCGGGATTGTAGATCGCGGTGCCGAGGGGACGATCACGGAAATCTTTCAAGGTGATCACATCACCCGGCCGGGGATCACCGAAGGCCTTCTGCACCTCGGTGGCGTAGACCCAGTCGTGGCCATGAAAAATACGGGAGCGTGGTTTGATAACAAGTCCTGCCATAAGGCCGAGTCTCGACCACGATGCGGGATCCGTCAAAGCGGGGGACGGATCAAGAGGCTCGTATCGTCCTGATAGGAAGCGACCTACCATCGAGCGGAAAAGAGACGGCCTACGGAACACGATCCGCTCTCCCCTCCCGCCCGGCCCGGATTCTGCTTGCCCGGGCGAGTACGGGATGCTCCCGGTATGGCGTACCCTGACACGGCCTGAAGACGGCCGATCTTTCCCTCAGACCACGTGCATGACTCCTCGAAAGGCCTGGTTCCTCCTCTCCGCCCTCGCTTTCTCGCCGGCTCCCACCCCGGCGATCGATCTCGAGCACCATCCCGGCAAGGCCATCTATGAAAAGATGTGCCTCGACTGCCACGGGGCCAAGGGCGAGGGCGTGAAAGACAAGGCCGATGATCCTCTCGTCGGCGCGCGCACCCTCGATTCGCTGGCCCAGCGCATCGACCGCACCATGCCCGAGGACAAACCCGAGCTGCTCGATGCCGAGGAGTCGAAAATCGTCGCCGAATACATCTATCACGCCTTTTACTCCGCCGACGCCCGCGCCCGCAATACTCCGGCGCGCATCGATCTGAGCCGTCTCACCGTGCCACAATACCGGAATTCCGTCGCCGACCTGATCCTCAGCTTCCGCGGGGACAACTGGCTCCCCGAAACCCGTGGTCTCAAGGCCCGTTACTTCGGCGACCGCGGCTTCAATGAGCGCAAGGAATTCCGCGAGCAGCAGAAGCCCGACAAATACGAACGGGTCGATTCCTTCGTGAAGGTCGATTTCGCCGAGGGCATCCCCACGCACGAGGAGGCGAAGGAATTCTCCCCCGAGCAATTCTCGATCCGCTGGGAGGGCATGATCCTGCCCGAAGAGACCGGCGTCTACGAATTCGTCATCAAGACCCGCAACGGGGTCACCCTCTGGGTCAACGATCACGACCGCGGCGAAGAGTCCGGCCAGAAGACGATCGACGGCTGGGTCGCCCCGCACAACGATGTGCGCGAAGAGACGGGCAGCGTCTTCCTCGTCGGGGGGCGCCCCTACCCGATCCGTCTCGACTTTTTCACCTACAAGGAAAAGGCCGCCTCGGTCGAGCTGCTGTGGAAGACGCCCCACGGCGTTCTCGAGACCATTCCCGGGCGCAGCCTTGCCCCCGAGTGGGCGCACGAGTCGCTCCTCGTCGACGTGCCCTTGCCCGCCGACGACCGCAGCGTCGGCTACGAACGCGGCACGATGGTCTCGAAGGCCTGGCTCGAAGCCGTCACCGCCGGTGCCGCGATGGCCGCGGAGTATGTCGTCGGGCACCTCGATGAACTCGCCAAGATCAAACGCGACGAGCCCGAGGAAGAGCGCCGGAAAAAGATCGACGGGTTCGCGGAAAAATTCGTCGCCCGCGCGTTCCGCCGTCCGCTCTCCGACGAGGAGAAAGAGCGTTATGTCAGGGTGCATTTCAAGGAGGCGCCCTCGACCGCCCCGGCCATCAAGCGGCTCGTCCTGCAGACGCTCTCTTCGCCGCGGTTCCTTTACCCGGAGACCGGCGGCCCCGCCAAGCCCGACGCTTGGTCGATCGCCTCGCGCCTCTCCCTGCTCCTCTGGGATTCCCTCCCGAACGAGCGCCTCCTCGACCGCCTCAACAAGGGCGAGTTCGATGATCCCGGCAAATTCGACCAGCTCGTGAACGAGGCTGTCTGGAACTGGCGCACCCGGGCGAAGATGCGCGGCTTCTACCACCATTGGCTGGAAATGGAGCGCGCCGATGAACTGGTGAAGGACAAAGGCGCCTTCCCCGATTTCGATCCCGCCGTCGCCGCCGATCTGCGCACCTCCCTCTATGCCTTCCTCGACGAGGCGACCTGGGGGAAGGAAAAGGCGGGATACCGCGAACTGCTCCTCTCCACCGCCTATCCGATGAACGAACGCCTCGGCAAGGTCTACGGAGCCGACGTGAAGGGCGGCTTCCAGCCCGTGACCCTCGATGGAGGAAAACGCTCCGGCCTCATCACCCATCCCTTCGTTCTCTCCTATCTCGCCTATCACAACAACACCTCGCCGATCCACCGCGGTGTCTTCCTCACGCGCCACATCATCGGCATGCCCCTGAAATCGCCGCCCATGGCGAATGAATTCAAGGACAGCAAATTCGACGCGAGCCTGACGATGCGCGAGAAAGTCGTCTCGATGACGAAGTCGCAGGATTGCATGAGCTGCCACGTCACCATCAATCCCCTCGGCTTCAGCCTCGAGCACTACGACGGGATCGGCCGCTGGCGCGAGCAGGATCGGGGCAAGCCTGTCGATGCGAAGGCCGAATTCCACGCCGAGGACGGGCGCAACCTCATGCTCACCGGAGCCCGCGACGTCGCCGAATTCGCCGCCAACACGCCCTCCGCCCACCGAACCTTCATCGAGAGCCTCTTCCACCACCTCGTCAAACAGCCCGTCCGCGCCTACGGCGACGATGAAATGGAGAACCTGCGCAAAGCCTTCGAACAGGGCGGTTACCAAATTCCCCATTTGATCAAACAAATCGCCGTGACAACAGTCCAACACGTCAACACGCCGGACGAACGATTTGCCGCCAAGTAAAGACGGCTTCCCTTTCTCCATCACTTCCTTGCTCCCTTTCCACATGAGAAAAACCCGCCGCGACTTCCTCCGTCACCTTGGAGTTTCCTCCGCCGCCCTCCCCTTCCTCACCGGACTGCCCGGATTCGCCGCCGAGGGGAAAAAGAAGCAGCGCCTCATTTTCCTGTTCTCTCCGAACGGCACGATCCCGTGGGAATTCTGGCCGGAGGGGCAGGAACTCCAGTTCAAGCGCATCCTCAAGCCGCTCGAGCCCTACAAGCAGCACCTGCTCACCCTCAAGGGCGTGAACAACAAGGTCGACGGCGACGGCGACCGCCACATGCGTGGGATGAGCTGTCTCCTCACCGGCACCGAGCTGTTCCCCGGCAACATCC
>JALRFZ010000552.1 GCA_023253615.1 Verrucomicrobiales bacterium
ACGAAGCGGGGGCGGGCCGCAGCAAGTCGCAGCAGATGGGGCATGGGAAATGCGGGTCAGCCCGGGAAATCGAATGCGCCGGGTCGGGGAGTCATCACCGGATCAAGGCTGGCGCGAGATTTTCGACACGATCACTTCGCGTCGGGAGCGCGAGATGGAATAGAGCGTGCCGCTGCCATCCGGATCCCAGGCGAAGGCCTGGCCTTCGGCGCTGATGGCGAGGGTGTCGATCCAGCGGAGTTCACCCTCCGGTGAAGCGTGCAGCTCGACGAGGTAAAGCTCTTTGGCGTCGTGCCCGGTCACGAAGAGGCGGGCTTCGGGGCCGATCGCTCCACCGGAACTGCTCGATCCGGCAAAACGTTGGATCAAGGCTGGCGGAAACGACCAACTTCCCACTGCCTGCCATTTCTCATCGAAGTGCACGACGCGGCTGTCGGCGGGATCGCCGTGACTGCGGTAGTGCGCGAAGCACGCGAGCCAGCCTTTGCCTTCGGTCTTGCCACCGTCGTAGGGCACGATCCAGGTCAGGGAGCCGGGGGCATCGACAAAGACATGCCGCTCGACCGGCGCCATCGAACGGGTGTCCCAGATCTCGAGCGAACTCTCGGCGGGCTGTTTGGGGAAGTTCGAATGCGCCACGTAGAGGCGTTCTCCGATGACGATGCCGGAATTTAGATGCTGCACGGGGCCGTCGGGCGGCCCGCTCCATCCGCCGACGCGTGCTCCATCGGACTTCCGGTATTTGCCGATCCCGCGGTTGGTGATGGCGTAGAAGTGATGCCCATCCACCGCGACTCCCTGATGCGCCTCGGGTGCGGCGTGGCGGCGGAGTTCGGTGTGGAGCCAGTCCCCCTGTCCTTCGCCGCGGATTTCCCCGGGCGGGTGCAGGTGCCAGATGGCGGCGGCGGCGAGAGCGGGGATACGGGAAATCATGCGCGAGCCTCCGCCGGACGCCGACCCTCCGCAAGTCACGCGGAAGTGCCGTCTTTTGGCTCGCCAACGTGCGGATCGACTGAAAGAGTGTACTGCATGAACCCAAGCTTGCTCCGCGTCCTCCTCATCGTCGGCATGGCCGCGGTCTATGGGATTCTTTGCCGCATCCTCTTTGCGCTCGAGCCGGCGGGGGGATTGCTCGCGATCGTATCGATCGCCTTTATTTACACGATGCCGGTCAGCCTCGGGGCGCTCGTTTGTCACCTTGGTTACAAGCTGGATCAACCCGGGAGATTCCGGGCATTGGCCGCTCCACCCCTGACGATGGCCCTGCTCCTCGTCGACAGCCTCCTCTTCGAGATCGAGGCGGCGTCCGTGTGGTCGTCGCGGATCCGGTGGTGATGCCCTTCGCCCTGCTCGGGGGATGGTTGATGGGGTTGATCCTCGATCGCAGGGGGGAAGGGGGCGGGCGCGTCCACATTGCGGCGTTCTTCCTGCTGCCCTTCGCGGTCGGTCCGATCGAAGGCAATGGAAGGCTCCGCACGAGACCCGGCGGATGGTCAACCAGATCGAAATCGCGGCGACTCCGGAGACGATCTGGCAGCCGCCCCCACCTCTATCCCCGGCCTCCCGGTGGGGCGGGTGCGGAAAGGTTGAAAAAGGGATCTCCTTTCAATTGTTTCCCGTCGATGATCTCCCGCTCTTCGCTCACCACGGATCGCGAAATCCTACCACAAGCGATTTTTCCCGCCCGGCTTCGAAACGACAACGGAGCGGGGTTCCCTCGGCTTGCCAAGACCTTTCGGATTTTCAAGAATTCGTTTCCGAATTGATTGACCCCAGGGCGTATTTCGGACATGATTCCCGAGATCGAACCCTTTCCGCGCCTTCTCCCACCCCCGCCCCCCCTGTGTCCCCGGCCTCCCGGCCTCCCGGTGGTGCGGGTGCGGAAAGGTTGAAAAAAGGGATTTCCTATCAATCAATTACTATGGATCAAAAGAGACAAACAACCAAGCAGGGATACTGTAAAGTAACGTTCAAATATTTGGGTTCTTCGTCGATTTGAGTGGATCCGTGCTTGAACGCCCCGGGGCCCCAGGATGAGATTACCGGATGAGCGAAGAGACGAGCAAGGAGTTTTTCGAGTCGGTCCTGGGCTTGGGACCGGAT
>JALRFZ010000662.1 GCA_023253615.1 Verrucomicrobiales bacterium
CTCCGCGGATTCGTTCGGGCATGGCGGTGCCTACGCGACGCACGGCTGGATCGACCCCGGGCATCGTCTCGTCGCGATCTTCCTCGTGCAGAATGTGCTGGTGAAGGAAGGCGGCAAGGCGCGCCAGGCCTTTCATGGGAAGATCGCGCTGCCAGCCGGGCGTTGATCTCGCAAGCGTCTTGGCTTAACCGTCGCTTTCACGCGACATCGTCATGCCCCCCGCCGATCTTTCCTCCCCGACCTTTGTCATCGTCATGGGCGTCTCCGGATGCGGCAAGACGACCATCGCCGAGCTCGTGGCGGCGGAAATCGGCGGCAGGTTTCTCGAGGGCGACGCCTTCCATCCTCCGGCGAACAAGGCGAAGATGGGCTCGGGTATCCCGCTGACGGACGAAGACCGCCGGCCCTGGTTCGACACGCTTGTCGCCGAGTCGCGGACCGTGATCGATCAGGGTGTCTCGCCGGTGCTCGCCTGTTCCGCCTTGAAGCAGCGCTACCGGGATTACCTCGTCGAGAATTTCGCGCGGCATCGCCTCGTGTATCTGAAGGGCAGCTACGAGCTGATCAAGGGCCGCATGGATGCCCGCGAACACGAATACATGACCTCGACCCTGCTGAAGAGCCAGTTCGACACCCTCGAGGAGCCGGCGGAGGGACCCGCTGTCCTCGTTCTCCCGATCGAAGAGCCACCGGACACGCTCGTTCGCCGGATCTTGGCTTGGCTGAGGCAATCGTGATCCGGCCATGGGACGCATCCTCTTCATCCGGGGCGGAGCGGTGGGGGATTTCATCCTCACGATGCCTTCGCTGCGCCTCGTGCGCGAGACCCTGCCGGGAAACGAGATCGAGATCCTCGGATATCCGTCGATCGCCTCGCTCGCGGTGGCCGCGGGCCTGGCGGACCGCGTGAGGCCGCTGGAGGATCCGCGTCTCGCGACCTTTTTTGCCCCGGGAGCGAAGCTCGATGAGGAATGGTGTGCCTATTTCGCCGGATTCGACGTGGTCGTGAGCTGCCTCTACGATCCGGATGGCTGGTTCGCGGGCAATCTGCGGGTGGCGGGGGTGAAAACGCTCCTCTCGTGTCCCTATCGGCCGGATGAGACGCCACCGCACACCCCGGCCGCGGTGCAATTCGCGAAACCGCTGGAATCGCTCGGGCTCTACCTGGAGGACGCCCGGCTCGATCTGGACTACGCCAGCGCGCCCACATCCCACCCGGCGACGGACGGCACCATCGTGGCGCTCCATCCCGGCAGTGGCAGCGCAAAGAAAAACTGGAGCGCGTCGGGCTGGGTGGAGGTGCTGTCGGCCCTGCATCGCGAGGGACGGGTCGCCCGCTGCCTCATCACCAGCGGCGAGGCGGAGGGAGAGGTGATCGGCGCTTTTCTCGACCAGCTCCGCGAGGCGGACGTGCCCTACGATCACTTGGAAAGCCGGCCTCTCGCCGAACTGGGTGCGATCTACCGGCGGATCGGGGGTTTCCTCGGGCATGACAGCGGTCTCTCGCATCTCGCGGTCAGCGCGGGGGCAAAAGGGCTGCTCCTCTTTGGTCCGACCGAGCCGGGGATCTGGGCTCCGGTCTCGCCAGAGGTCCGGGTGCTGCGGGCGGCAGATGGTTCACTCGGGAGTCTCCCGGTGGAGGTCGTGCTGGAGGACGCGCGAAAGTTATTCACCGCCTCTTAGAAGAGGATTTATTTTTAAGGAAAGATTTTATCTTCTTCTAGTCGTGAATAACTGTGAAACATCATCACAAGTGATTCAAAAGAAGGCGGTTAAGTCGAAATCCGGAGGGTGCAACAACCCTGGCTGGAATCGTGTGAAAGTCGTCCGGACCACCCAACAACCGGAAGTTGTTCAGACTTCCCCACTCTTATTCACGGGTTCTTCGCCGTTTTGTTTCTCCTCCCAGCGGCGTTCGCGGAGAGCCTCGGAGGCGGCTTGAAACTCCGCTTCCTTTTTGCTGTTCCCGGAGCCTTGGCCGAGGGTCATGCCCTCCCAGCGGACTTCGGCGACGAAGGATTTCAGGTGATCGGGACCTTCCTGGCCGATGATCCGATAGGTGGGGCTGGCGGGGGCGATCGCCTGGAGACATTCCTGGAGCTCGCCTTTCGGATTCATCTCCTCGGGCTGGGAAAGGATCGCGTCGATGAGCGTGCCGAAATTCCCGAAGAGGAAGCCGCGCACCGCCTCGAGTCCGCCATCGAGATAGACGGCTCCGGAGAGCGCTTCGAAGGCGTCCGAGAGATTCGAGGGCCGGGTGCGGCCGCCGCTGGCGAGTTCGCCCTTGCCGAGAAAGAGGTGGCCGCCGAGACCTAGGTGGTTCGCGAAGAGACAGAGCGCTTCCCGCGAGACGAGGCGGCTGCGCAATTTCGTGAGCCTTCCCTCGCCTTCGCCGGGATAGCGGCGGAAGAGCTCTTCGGTGAGGACGAGCTGGATCACGGCGTCGCCGAGGTATTCGAGCCGCTGGTTGTCCGGCTGGGTGCGTTTCGACTCGCAGGCGAGACTGGGGTGCGTGAGGGCTTCGGAGAGGAGGGAGAGATTGGCAAAGCGGTAGCCGATCTTGGCCTCGATGGAATCCATGGACGGGAAGGAACGCGTTTCCCGCGGCGGGGAGAGAGGGTGGGGTGGCTGACGGGGATCGAACCCGCGACAACCGGAATCACAATCCGGGGCTCTGCCACTGAGCTACAGCCACCATCTCGACGGACCACCGGAGGGCGATCCGCACGGGGAGGGGAAATTAGGCGAAAGCCTCCTGTTTTCCAACGGAAAATGAGGCGGCCTTGCAAATTCGGCCTTTCGCGGGAGGTTTTCCACGCTTTTCCACAAGTTATTCACATCTCTTCACACCCCCGATCCTGATGCAGCCCTCCGTCTCCCCCGATTGGCGACCCGTCGCCTTCAAAGAGTGGCAATTGATCTCCGATGCGATCGCCTGTGGCGCTCAAAGCAGAAGTAGAAGGCATCTTGCTGTTTGTGGCAGACGGGCCTGCGGAGATCGGTTGCGGACTTTCGGAATCAATAGATGACATAAGATTGGGTGCGACGCGCTGCTTGAGACGGCGCA
>JALRFZ010000739.1 GCA_023253615.1 Verrucomicrobiales bacterium
AGCTCACGATAATTATGCAGCATCAACAAACATTTTTCGTTTTGCTTGGAAAAGTCTATCTCGCTCTCAACTTCCTCGACGAGTTCAAGAAGGTGACCGGCTTCAAGATCGCCCGCTCCCCGGAGGCCCGCACGATCGCCCAACTGCGGAACTTCGACAAGGGATTCGCCCCTCCCTTCGTGTACCTGACCGGCGTGGGCGGGATTCCCGTCACCTCCGGCGACGTGAAGACGCTCCGCGAATACCTGCTCGGCGGTGGAATGCTGTTTGCCGATGCCGGCAGCCCGCAGTTTCACACGAGCTTCCTGGCTCTGATGGCTGCCGTGTTTCCCGACAAGCAGCCGGTGGTGATCGCCGACGACGATCCGCTCTTCCAGGCCCCCTTCACCTTTCCGGACGGGGCTCCGCCGCTCTGGCATCACGGCGGTTACCGGGCGCTGGGCATCAAGCACCAGAACCGCTGGGCGGTCTTCTATCACCCCGGCGACATCAACGACGCGTGGAAGACGGGCCACTCTGGCATGAGCCGCGATCTCGCGGACCAGTCATACAAACTGGGCGTGAACATCATTTACCACGCCTTCACCAACTACCTTGACCAGACGCGGAAGCACCGGAAGTGACGACCCTCGACATCCTCCGCGAAACCTTCGGACTCGTCGGGGCCGCCTCGGTGGCGGCCTGGACCGCGGCTGCCATCCTGCTGGGCGTCGGGCTGTTCTCGCCCGCCCGCTGGACCGCCTGGCTGTGGGGGCTGGCCGCGGCGGCGGCGGGCGTGGGATTGGCCGCGTCGATGAGGGCGCCTTCGCGGATCCATTGTTCGATCTTGGAGAGGTCGCCCCCGCGGAGTGGTTTGCCGTTCTTCGGCATGAAGTCGTCCTCTTCTTCATCGAGCTTGAGCCGTGCCACGAAATCGCTCTTCTCCGGATCGCCCGGACGGATCAGGCCCACCGGGTTGATCGCGCTCCGCGAAAGATCGGCGATGTCGTCGAAGGCGAGACCGCCTTTCACCTCCTTCTCATTGCTGTGGCATTCCCAGCAGTGCTCTTTGAGAATGGCCTGGATGTCGTTCTGATAGTCGACCGCGCCGAGCGGCGCGGCCATCAGGGCCAGGGGAAGAAGCAGGATCGGGCGAAGAGGGTGCATTCCGGGAGCATACCCTGTTTGGTTGGAAATGTGACGACTACTTCTTCTCCGGCACCGACTGGCCGGAAACGGATGGATTCCGGTCTTGATGGCAGCGGGGTGCCCGATTCACTTCCGTCCGAAGGAAACGGAAGTGGCGTCTTTATCTGGACACGTCGGTTTTTGGCGGCTGCTTCGATTCGGCGGAGTGATGGGACGTCGATTCCCGCCGGGTGATCGATTATTGCGCGAACGGCACGGCATTGCTCCTGTGGTCGGAGATTGTTGAAAATGAGCCAAATGCCGCTCCGCCCCGGGTTCGTCGTCTTTACGATGATATCGACATCGAATTTCGCGAGAAGGTCGCACTGACAGACGAGGTTGTTTGCTTAACGGAGGCCTATCTCACGGCAGGTGTGGTCGGGAAAAATTGGTACGAGGACTGAGCGCACGTCGCCCTTTCGACCATTGCGAGAGCGGATGCAATTGTCTCTTGGAATTTCAAACATCTCGTGCGACTGGACCGTATCAAAGCTTTCAATGCGGTGAGTCTATCGGAAGGTTACGGTATGATCACGATTCTCAGTCCAAAGGAGGTAAAACTCGATGAAGAGGGATGAATATTGGCAGCAGTTCGAGGAGGCTCCGCCAATCGACTGTCTGAAAATGAAGTACGATATCCAGGCGAGAATCTACGAAGAGACCAAGGACATGTCGTGGGCGGAGCGAAGGGAGTACTTCCGGGCAGGAAGTGACAGATACCACGATGTAAACGGGCAAGGGCGCACGGAAGATCGGCAATTGATCGTGTGCGAAGATTCGGAGGGTTACCGTCCCAAGGAACCGTGAATCGCACCCGCAGATCGTTTCATCAAACGATTTGCCCCTCGCGACTACTTCTTCTTCGGCACCGACCTGTCACCGGCGAGCCGCCGCATGACGACGTAGAAGATCGGCGTGAAAAGCAGGCCGAAGAAGGTGACGCCGATCATGCCGTAGAAGACCGCGGTTCCAAGAGCCTGACGCATTTCGGCACCGGCGCCCCTCGCGAGGACGAGAGGCAGCACGCCGAGGATGAAGGCGAAACTGGTCATGAGGATGGGGCGCAGGCGCAGGCGGCTGGCCTCGATCGCGGCGGTGTAGCGGTCCTCGCCGGTATCCTGGATCTGCTTCGCGAATTCCACGATGAGAATGGCGTTTTTCGCGGCAAGTGCGACGAGGACGACGAGTCCGATCTGGGTGAAGACATTGTTGTCCATGTCGCGCAGCCAGACCCCGCCGATGGCGGAAAGGAGGCACATCGGCACGATGAGAATGATGGCGAGCGGCAGATTCCAGCTCTCGTATTGCGCGGCGAGGACGAGGAAGACGAAGAGGACGCAGAGCGGGAAGATGTAAACGATGGTGTTGCCCGCCAGGATCTGCTGGTAGGTGAGATCGGTCCACTCGATGACGAAGCCGTTCGGCAGATGCTCCTTCGCGAGGCGCTCGACCGAGGCGATCATCTCGCCGGAACTGACGCCGGGCAGGGTGTTGCCGTTGATGTCGGAGGTGTAGTAGAGGTTGTAGCGCTGGATGCGGTCGGCCCCACCTTTTTTCGAAACCCTGACGAGCGCCCCCAGCGGCACCATCTCGCCATCCTGGTTCCGGATCTTGATGCGCATGAGGTCCTCGGGCTCGGTGCGCATGCCGGGCTCGGCCTGGGCGGTGACCTGGTAGGTGCGCCCGAAGAGGTTGAAATCGTTCACATAGACCGAGCCGAGATAAACCTGGAGGGCTTCATTCAGCTCCGCGAGGGAGATGCCCATGGTCTTGGCCTGGGCGCGGTCGATGTCGATGTGATACTGGGGCACGTTCGGCCGGAAGCCGGAGATGATGGAGGTGAAGCCGGGCTCTTTCTGGAGGGCTTCGAGAAGCCGGTTGGTGGCCTCCTCGAGCGGGCCGAGTCCGGCGTTGTTGAGGTCCTGCACCTGCACCTTGAAGCCGCCGGCGCTGCCGAGACCGCGGATGGGCGCGGGCGGCAGCACGAGGACGCGGGCTTCCTTGATCCCGGCGAAGGCATTGCGCAGACTCGCCAGCATCTCTTCGCCCTTGAGGGAGGGATCGCGGCGCTTCGAGTAGTCGTCGAGCACGAAGAAGGCGGCACCGAGATTCGATTGGTTCGCCTGGAGAACGGTGGAGTAGCCGGAGATGGCGAAGGTGTGGGCGACCCCGGGGATGCCGCGGGCGATTTCATCGACCTGGCGCACGACGGCATCGGTGCGCTCGAAGGAGGCTCCGTCGGGCAATTGTACGACGCAGAGGTAATAGCCCATGTCCTGCGAGGGGATGAAGCCCGTGGGCACGGTGCGGAAGAGCTGCAGCGCCCCGCCGACGAGGGCGGCGTAGAGGACCAGGGCGAGAACTGCGACCCGGAGGAGGCTGCGAACGAGCTTTGCGTAGCCATTGGCGGTCGCCTTGAAGAAGCGGTTGAAGAGGCGGAAGAACCATCCGAGGAGGAGGTCGAGAAGGCGGGTGAAGGCGTCGCTGCGATCCCCGTGCGGCTTGAGGAGGATGGCGCAAAGGGCCGGGCTGAGGGTCAGCGAATTGACCGCCGAGATCACCGTCGAGGCGGCGATGGTGAGGGCGAACTGCTTGTAAAACTGGCCGGTGATACCGCTGATGAAAGCGGTGGGGATGAAGACGGCGCAGAGCACCAGCGACATCGCCACGACCGGGCCGCTCACTTCGCCCATCGCTTTGATCGCGGCCTCGCGGGGGGCGAGTCCGTTGGCGATGTTCCGTTCGACGTTCTCGACGACGACGATGGCATCATCGACGACGATGCCGATCGCGAGGACGATGCCGAAGAGGGAAAGATTGTTCAGCGAAAAGCCGAAGGCCTGCATCACCGCGAGGGTGCCGATGAGGGAGACGGGCACGGCGATGAGGGGAATGATGGAGGCCCGCCAGGTCTGGAGGAAGACGACGACAACGACCACGACGAGGACGACGGCCTCCATCAAGGTGAAAAGCACCGAGCGGATCGAGGAGCGGACGAACTTGGTGGTGTCGTAGTTGATGCGGTAGTCGACCCCGGGAGGAAAGCGTTCCTTGAGCTGGGCGAGCTTCGCGTAGACCGCGTTGGCCGTTTCGAGGGCATTGCTGCCGGGGAGCTGGAAGACGCGCAAGGAAACCGCGTTGTAGCCATCCATGTAGGTCTTGCTCGCGTAGTCGCGCGAACCGATCTCGATGCGGGCGACATCGGCGAGTTTCACGACGTCGCCGTCGTCGCCCGTTTTCAAAACGATCTCGCCGAACTCCGCCGGAGTCTTGAGGCGTCCCGGCGCGGTGAGGGTGTATTGGAATTGCGCTCCGGAGGGAGCAGGGGGCTGGCCGAGGCTGCCCGCGGCGACCTGCACGTTTTGTTCGCGGATCGCATCGATGACATCCCCGGCGGTGAGATCGCGCGAAGCGACCTTTTCGGGATCGAGCCAGATCCGCATCGAATAATCGAGTCCGCCGAGCGAGGATGCCTCCGCGACGCCGGGGATGCGCGCGATTTCATTCTGGATCTGGAGGGTGACGTAGTTCGAAAGATATCCGACCTCGCGCGAGCCATCGGGACTGTAAAATTGCGCCGCGAGGGTGAGATCGGGCGACCGCTTCTGCGCGGTGACCCCTTGGCGACGCACCTCTTCGGGGAGCCGGGCAAAGGCGGCGTTTACCTTGTTCTGCACGAGGACCTGGGCTTTGTCGAGGTCGGTGCCGAGGGCGAAGGTGACGGTGATCTGCACCCTCCCGTCGCTCGTGCTCGAGGAGGAGAGGTAGATCATGTCCTCGACGCCATTGATCTCCTGCTCGAGCGGAGTGGCGACGGTCTCGGCGAGGGTGCGGGCATCGGCGCCGGGGTAAAAAGCCGTCACGACGACCGTCGGCGGCACCACCTCCGGGTATTGGGCGATGGGCAAGCCGACGTAGGCGAGTCCGCCGAGCAAAGTGATCACGATGCTGATCACTCCCGCGAAGATGGGGCGGTCGACGAAAAAGCGGGAGAGATTCATCGGGATGGGAGGGGGGCGGTGATCGGTAATCGGTGATCGGTTTTCTGTTTCGTTGGATGCGGCTCCGATCACGGGTTGCTGATTACTGATCACCGGGCGGCGCAACGGCGAGGGGCTCGGGCACGACCTTCTGTTCGTTGCGCACCGCCATGATGCCGTCGACGACGATCTGTTCACCGGGGGCGAGCCCCTCGCGGATGACGCGGAGCCCGTCGAGGAGGGGCCCGGTGACCACCTTCCGGGAGGTCGCGGTGTTTT
>JALRFZ010000008.1 GCA_023253615.1 Verrucomicrobiales bacterium
CCGCCCCCGGAAAGTGGCCTTCGCCTCGATCGGGGCGCGGAGTGTCGCCTGCGATCCATCGGAGGTATTCTCCAGGACGATGTGATCCGGTGCGACCCGCGCAACCCAGGCTTGATCAGGCGAGGAACCGGGAGGACGCGCCGGTTCCGGCTCAGGCTTCCGACCTTCTCCGTCGATGATCCAGGTGGACTTGACGGGACCGGCTTCGATCACGGCGACCTCGGTGCCATCGGGACGCGTCAGGAGCCAGACGTGGCCCTCGTAGGTGTGTTGCTCGCGCTCGCTCTTCGGCGCGATCTTTCCGTAAGCAACGCGTTTGCCGCCGGTGTCGATCCAGAAGAGATCGAGTTCGAGATCGAGTTCATTGACGAGGTGGATGCCGGAGGAGGCACCGGTCCGCTTGGTGGAGCGGACTTCGATGGTCGTCTCGGAAGAGTGGACCGGCGGTGGTGCGGGCAGGCCGAGCGAAGCGAGGTCGGGCGCGGTCTTCCGGGCTCCGGTCCTCGCGTCGATGAGGACGAATTCGTGGGTGTCGGGACCGGTTTGGACGCGATACCAGAAGGCGGGTTGGTCAGGCAGCCAGGTGGGGGTGAGATGGTCGCGGAGGATGAGAGGCTGGGCGTGGGCGGATGAAGAAAGGAAAAAGAGAAGGAACGCGAATGACCGCGAATGACCGCGAATGACCGCGGATCGGATTCTCCGGCAATACCCTCCTCCATTCGCGAGAATTCGCGGCCATTCGCGATCATTCGCGTTGAAAGACTCTGCCTTCATTTCGATTCACCCCCTATTCCCCACCGAAACGGATCGTCCTCACCAAACAGCAACACCGACTCCGCCACAACGTGGGCGCGGCCGGTGATGGTGGGAAGGATGCCGCCTTCACCGATCTCGTAGCTGCCCTCGAAGACCGTCCCGATGACGCTTTCCTGCCGCCAGATCTCCCCGGGGGCGAGCTTTCCGTCGGCGGCGAGACAGGCGAGCTTCGCGCTCGTGCCGGTGCCGCAGGCGGAGCGGTCGTATTCCCCGCCCGGGCAGAGGACGAAGTTGCGGCTGTGGTTGCGCGGATCGACGGGGGGACCGAAGAACTCGACATGATCGACCTCTGGAAATCCGGCGGCACGCACCGCCTCGCGGGCCTCGAGCGCGGCGGCGGTCAATTCATGGAGGTTTGTCAGGGTGAGATCCAGGCCGTGGTCGGCGACGAGATAGAACCAGTTCCCCCCCCAGGCGACATCCCCGGTGAAACGCCCGGCCTTCACCGCGGCGGCCGTGCGCCGGGAAAGGACATTGCGGACGCTGACGGTCCCGTCCTCATGGAGGAGGGCGGTGACGTCGCCGACGGGGGTTTCGATGCGGTGCTCGCCCGGCCCGATGCGGCCGAGGTGATGCAGGGTCTCGACCACGCCGATGGTGCCGTGACCGCACATGCCGAGGAGTCCGGCGTTGTTGAAAAAGGTGACCCTGGCGGCAGCGGCGGGATTTTCCGGTTCTTCGAGGAGCGCTCCGACGAGGACTTCGTGGCCGCGCGGTTCGCACAGGATCGCCCGGTGCCACCGCGCGAGATCGTCCGCCGCCAGCCCCCCGAGGACGACACGGGTCGGTTCACCGCCGGTGTGGGAATCGATCACGGATAAGCGGGGTGCATTCATCCTTCCTCAAGAACGGCGATGCGTCGCGGAGTGTATTGTCCCCTTCCTGCGGCAGGACTGCGAAAACGATCAATCCACCGATCGAGACGCGCCGCACGACACCCGCGCGGAATGCCGGAGCCCTTTCCCGGGCGAAGGTCAACGGCCGGAGGGCTCCTCCGGTGTCTCGCCGAGGACGATGTCCCAGGTGCCGGCGAGCTCACCGCTGCCGGGTGATACGGGTTTGAACTCGCGGATCACGGAGAGCCGTTGCGCGGGGGTGCCGGTGCGCTGGAGGATGCGGTCGTGGTCGTTCTGTTCGACGCCGGCGATGTAGAGCTGGGTGGTGAGGAGGCGCTTTTCGCCCTCTTTCACGGCGATGTGCCAGTGGATCGTGCGCCCGTTGTAGAGGCCGGGCCGGATGGTGCGAAAACGGTATTCTCCCTTCGCGTTCGTCACGATCCTGCCGAAGCCCTGGAATTGCGGATCGCGCTCCTTCCCTTTTGGCACGCCCTTGCTGTGGAGGTAGCAGCCGTTCACATCGGCCTGCCACAGTTCGATGGTGCGGTCGGCGACGGGCTTGCCGTCGGAATCGAGGAGGCGTCCGCCAAACGCGGTGACGATGCCGGCGGCGGGCGCCTTGCCACCGGTGATCCGGGTGAGGTCGTTATCCTGATCGAGGGGGAGGTGATCGGGGTAATAGGGCCCCTCGGTGGTGCGCGGCGTGAGGACGAGCGCCTCGGCGTAGAGTTCGTTGGTGAGCACTCCTCCGGAGGCGAGGAGGAGGCCGTGCAAAAGACGACGACGGTCGAGGCGGAGGTGGAAGGCTCTCATGGAAGCAGGGAAAACGTTCCCCTCTTGAACGATCCGTCCGCCCCCTCGTTGCAGCTTTTTTTCAAAGGGGCCGCTTCGACAGGGCCTCGCGGATGATCCCGAGCACCCGTTCGCGCTCCTCGCCGGCAAGGGGCAGGCGGGGTTCGCGGACCCATTCCTTGCCGAGTCCGGTCTCCTGGCAGAGCAACTTGATGTACTGCACGAAATGGAGATGCGTGTCGAGCTTCATGAGGGGCTGGGTCCAGCGGTAGAGCTCGCGCGCCTCGTCCCAGCGGCCTTGGCGGGTGAGCTCCCAGAGCCGCTGGTTTTCCTTCGGAAACGCGATCCCGCTGCCCGCGACCCAACCATCAATGCCCAAGATGGCGCACTCGAGGAGGAGGTCGTCGACGCCGGTGAAGAGCTGGTAGCGATCCCCGACGAGATTTCGCAGCTCGGTGATGCGCCGCGGATTGGCGCTGCTCTCCTTGATCGAGGTGAGGTTGGGGATGTCGGCGAGCCGCACGAACATTTCCGGAGTCACGTCGGTGTGATAGCCGACGGGATTGTTGTAAAGCATCCAGGGAAGCGCCGTCGCCGCCGCGAGGGTGCGGAACCAATGTTCGGTCTCACGCTCGTCGGGTTTGTAGACCATCGGCGGCATGATCATGAAGCCCGCGGCACCGAGAGCCTCGCCGTCGCGCAGGTATTGCACGGCCGCGAGGGTGCTCATCTCCGCGACCCCGCTCAACACGGGGATCCGCCCGCCGGCCACCTCGATCGCCCGGGCAAGCACGGCACGCTTCTCCTCGGGCTGGAGACACTGGTTTTCGCCAAGCGAACCGCAGACGATGAGACCCGAGACACCGGAAGCAACGAGGGCCTCGAAGTGACGGGCGGAAGCATCGAGATCGAGGGATTGATCCTCGTGCATCTGCGTGACAACAGCGGGAAAAACGCCGGACCATCGGGGGATAGCATGCATGGCGGGGGAGAGATAAAATGGACTCGGACCGGTGTTTGGGATCTGTCAAATGGCGGAAACATACCCTTTGGTGCAATCGGGTATAGTCTTGATTGCATTCCGGTGAAATGCTGGCAATTCAGTCAACCAGATGGATTCACCCGGAATCTTTGACGATCATGCGGTGGCGGAGGCGCTTTTCGACGCGTTGCCGGATGTGGTCTTTTTCCTGAAGGACGCGAGCGGACGTTACGTCGTCGTGAACCGCACCCTCGCGGACCGCTGTGCCGGCGGCGACAAATCGCGTCTCATCGGACGACGGCCGGAGGATCTCTTTCCCCTGGGGCTCGCGTCAAATTATGCGATCCAGGACGAAGAAGTCGTGCGCTCGGGACAAAAGGTGGATGGCGCCCTGGAGCTGCATCTCTATCCCGGCGGGGTGACGGGGTGGTGCCTCACCACGAAGATCCCCCTGCGCGACCGCGAAGGCCGCATCGCGGGGATCGTGGGAATCTCGCGGGATCTCAACGCCCCCGGCGACAAGTCGAACGGCTATGCCGAACTCGCCTCCGTGCTGCAGCACATGCGCGTCCATTTCGATGAGAGCCTGAAAATCGAGGATCTGGCGGCGATGGCGGGCCTCAGCGTCTACCAGTTCGAGCAGCGGATCCGACGTCTTTTCCAAATGAGCCCGCTGCAACTGCTGCACAAGCTCCGTCTCGACGAGGCGATCCGTCTCCTGCGCGAGACGAACCGCCCCATCGGGGAGATCGCCCTGCACACGGGCTGGTGCGATCAGAGCGCCTTCACGCGGAATTTCAGCCGCTATACGGGTATCTCGCCGGGCCGCTACCGGGCCGTTTCGGCAAAAAAATCGACTTAAGGCGTCCTGAAAGCTTGTCGGGAAGGAGGGGCTCCTGATATAAAGCCCGTATTCCCACGGCCTTGGGCCGGACCGCATGTCATCCCCCTACCTCCCGGCCCAGCCCTTTTCCGCAAGGACCCTCGCCTTGCTGGGGATCCTCTTTTTCACCGTCCAGGCCCGTGCCATCACCGACCACGACGCCGACGGCTACGACGATCTGTGGCAGGCGATCCATGGGGTGACCGCGGGGACTTTCCCCCTCGCGGCCGATTTCGACGGAGACGGCGCCAGCAACGGCGACGAAGGCGTGGCCGGCACCGACCCCCGCGATCCACACGACGTGTTGAAAGTCCTCGAGCTGAGTCTCACGAGCGGCGGGGGCTCGATCTCGTTCGAGTCGATCGACGGGAAAAAATACCGCGTCCACAGCAGCAGCACGCCGGGAGACGGCACGTGGACGCCCGAGGGCACCGCGGAAACCGGCAACGGATCCGTGATGACGATCCCCTTCACGACGGCGTCGGCCGACCGGAAATTCTACCGCATCCACGTCGATGACCAGGACAGCGACGGCGACGGGGCCTCGGATTGGGCGGAGAAAATCACCGGCACCGACCCGGCACTGACGAACAGCCCTGGCAACGCCTCGGGCGGCGTCGCGAGCGACGGCGAGACGCTGCGCAGCCTGCTCTCGGTGACGATGACGACGACCCTGCCGGACGCGGTCGAGACCCCGCCCTCCGCCGCCCGGGTGACGGTGACACGGACCGATGCGGGGCCGCCGCTGATCCTGCCCCTGTCACTCGCGGGGCCGGTCGATCCGAAGAAAGGCGCCGCCTCGGGATCGGACTACTCGCTTTCCGGCACCCTCGGCGAGTCCCTGTCCCTGCCGGCGGGCCATGCCAATGTGGTGCTCGAGGTGACCCCGGTATCCGACTCGATCGTCGAAGTCCCCGAGATCCTCCGCTTTCTCGTGACGAGGCCGGGACTGCCGGGAGCCCTCGGACAGCTCGCCGCGGAGGTCCGCATCCTCGACCGCCCCGCGACCACCGAGAACCAGCGCCTCTTTGTCGCCTATCTCTCGCCCATCGACGGAGTCATGACCTCGGCCTCGGGCGTCGTCACCGCTCTCGTCGACGGCGACAACGATCGTGCGTCCCTGAGCCTGAGTTTCTCCAATCTCTCCTCCAACCAGAACACGGCCTACATCCGTTTCGGCAACGAGCTCGAAATATCCCGCATCCCGAACGGCCAGGTCTCCGGACACTTCTGGAACATCCGCGCCGCCCAGGTCCTCTCGACCGATCAGGCCACTCTCGACGCCTTGGAGAACGGCGGACTCTACGTCACCATCAGCAGCGCGAATTTCCCGGGCGGCGAGATCCGCGGCACGCTGCAGGCGGCGGAGGGCTCCATCTCCGATCCGCCGCCGCCACCCGCTCCCCCCGCGTATCCCAGCACGGAATTCCCGAACCTCGCCGCCGCGGGGACGACCGACAATCCGGAACTCGACCGCGACATCGCCCGCTTCCTGATGCAGGCGAGTTTCGGCCCGACGAACGATTCCATCGCGGAGGTCCGCACCTTCATCGCCAACGCGGGCAACAACGCCCTCGCCGGCTACGAGGCGTGGATCGACGACCAGATCCTCAACGCGCCGAATCCCTCCCTGCGCCTCCTCGTCGAGGCGGCCGACGTGGAGGAGTTCATCCTGCGGAACAACAAACCGATCACCTCTTTCAACGACCCCCAGTTCGGCGGTAACTCGACCCAGTTCAACACCACCACGAGACTCTGGGATCCCTCCGCGATCCACCAGAACAACTATCCCTTCGAACAGAACCGCCGCCGGGAATGGTGGACGCTGGTGATGAACACCCGGGCCCAGCTCCGCCAGCGCATGGCCTTCGCCCTCTCCGAGATCGCCGTGATCTCGGAAAACGACGTCACCATCGACACCTACCACTACGGTGCCGCGGGCTACTGGGACATGCTCGCGACGAACGCCTTCGGCCGCTACCGCACCGTCCTCGAGAAGGTGACCTACAGCCCCATGATGGCGGCCTACCTCAGCCATCTGAAGAATCAGAAACTGAACGGATCGATCGCCCCGGACGAGAACTTCGCGAGGGAGATCATGCAGCTTTTCTCCATCGGCCTCGTGCAGCGCCACCTCGACGGCACTCTCAAACTCGATCCCGTGACGATCCTGCCCGTCCCCACCTACGACCAGGGCGACATCACCGAAATGGCGCGCGTCATGACCGGCCTCAGCTTCTCGAAGCGGCACGCCAACGTCAGCAACACCCCGACCTATCCGACCGCGTCGACCCAGTCGGTGGGATCGGTGCAGGACAACACGAATTTCTTCCAAGGCAACGGCCACCGCTACTGGCAGGCCTCGTGGACGAACGATCTGAGGATGTTCTCGGCCTACCACGATTTCAATTCCTACACCACCTACACCGGCCTGCCGCTTCCGGAGGGCGTCACCTCAGCCTCGAAGATCCTCTTCCGCGGCAAGCCGGGGCAGAAGGTGATCCCTCCGCGGAGCCAGAGCGACGCCAACGGCAACGCCGACATCACCGACGCGCTGAACGCCCTCGCCGGCAGCCCGGGTGCGGGGGCCTGGGACGGACATCCGACCACCCCGGTCTTCATTTCCCGGCTCCTCATCCAGCGCTTCACCTCGTCGAACCCCAGCCGCGGCTACCTCCACCGCGTCGCCACGGTCTTCCGCGACAGCAAGGGCGATCTCGGGGCGGTGATCAAAGCCATCCTCCTTGATTGTGAAGCTCGTACCCTGCCCGGCAACGACGTCGCGGGACGCGGCAAGGCGAAGGAGCCCATCCTCCATTTCACGGCGATGCTGCGTGCCCTCGATTCGACCACCAACGCTCCACTCTCGCACCTCAACACGATGCAGGTGCCCTTCACTTCGGCCGAGTCTCCGTTCACCACGGCCTACCCTTCGACGGAACTCAACAAGTTTCCGGCGGGCGCGACACGCTTCCGCTTCTTCGACACCGAAGGATCGCTCACCCAATCACCGCAGCGTGCCCCCAGCGTTTTCAACTGGTTCCTCCCGGACTACGTCTTTCCCGGTGAGCTGGGAGCCGCCGGGCTCGTCGCCCCCGAGTTCCAGGTCGCGACCGAGTCGAACGTGGTCAACGTGGTCAATTCGCACCTCAACGTCATCTTCACCGGCACGCCCCCGACGGTCTACACCCAGGCCCAGCTCGACGCGGGGGTGCGCTACGGGCGTGGCGTCGACAACTTCTTCAACCTCTCGATCTACCGGACCGCCGGTGGCACGCAGCTGCCGGTACCCGCTTATGGCCTCCCGCAGGATCCGGTGAACAATCCCGGCGGACGCGGATACTTCCTGCGGGCCACGTTCAACCCCGCCATCACCACCGAAGTGCCCGAGTCGATCAACGACCAGCCCGACAACCTCAATCCCGACTACGTTCCGCTCGAGTCTCTCTACACCGCCACCTACGAGGCGAGTCTCGCCGCCCAGTATGGTGCCGGCAACGTGCCCGCGGAGCCGGGCGCGACGCAGAAGACGATCGCCCACGATGCCGCCGCGACGGTGATGGTCGATTATTTTGACGGGATCCTAGCCGCCGGCTACCTCAAGGCACGCTTCGGATCCGGGGGCGACACTCCGCGTCAGGCCATCCTCGACGCCCTCGCCTCCGGTTACATGGGCAACCGGACGCTCCACACGAACCACGCCAGCTACCGCGCCACCATCGTGCAGCGGATCAAAAACTCCGCCTACCTCGTCTCGACCTCCCCCGCGGCGATGATCCTCAAGTAATCCGCCGACCTCCCCCGACATGAACGTCCTCCCTTCCCGAAAATCCGCGAATTCCCTTTCCCGGAGGCGCTTTCTCTCCCAGGTCGGCTGCGGCGCGATGGGCTGGACCGGGATGGTCAACACCCTCGCCCATCTCAAGCTGATGCAGGGCGCCCTCAACGCCCAGGGAGGCGGATCGGGTGGTTACAAGGCGCTCGTCTGCGTCTTCCTCGGTGGCGGGAACGATTCGAACAACATGCTCATCCCCGCGACAGGCACGGCACGGACCCACTACGACGGCATTAGCGGAAACGCCAACGCCCCCGGACGCGGCATGCTGCGCATCCCGGTTGCGAATCTCCATGCCCTCGCCACGAATCCCGCGCACGTCACCGCCGCCAATCCCGTGAGCGGCTACCTCGGCACCTTCGGTCTCCATCCCCAGCTCGGGGCGATGAAGGACCTGTTCAACGCCGGCGAACTCGCCTTCGTCACCAATGTCGGCACCCTCACCCGGCCGGGGATCACACGGGCGAACTACGCCTCCTTTTCGAAGCCGCCGCAGCTCTTCTCCCACTCCGACCAGGTCACCCAGTGGCAGAGCAGCGTGCCCGACCGTCCCTTCACGAGCGGATGGGGCGGACGCGTCGCCGATTACCTCGATCCGCTCTCCAATCCCACGTCCGGAAATGCCTCGATGTCCATCTCCATCGCGGGCGTGAACAGCTTCCAGGTCAGCGCGACGGGCGCGGTCGTGCCCTACGTGATGACCAGCAGCGGCGTCGTCAGTCTCGGCGGGTACGCCCTCGGCACGTCGCCTTATGGAAACGCGGTCAACAATCCCTCGACGCTCTTCGACAACGCGAACTACAAGAACAACGACCCCGGCATGCGGCTGAAGGCTTTCGAGCGCATCCTCCGGCACACGAACGACAGCCTCATGGAGAACGCCTACAACTCCGTGATGATGAGCGCCCGTCTCACCGAAGGCATGGTGGGGGAAGCCCTCGCCGTGACCGCGAACGGCACCGCCAGCAGCCTCGACTCCCATTTCAACGACGCGTTCTCCGGCGCCGAGGCCGGCATCTCGGTGAACAACGTTTTCACCAACCAGATGAAACTCGTCGCGCGCCTCATCGCCGGCAATGCCGCACTCGGAAACACGCGGCAGATCTTTTTCGTCCAGCAGACCGGCTACGACACGCACACCACGCAGATCCCCGACACGGGGAATACCTTCGCGGGCGGGCACACCGGACTGATGAACGTGCTCAGCCGTACTCTCAAAGGATTCCGCGACGCGCTGCAGGATCCCACCGTGAACCAGTGGGGCAACACCGTCGCCTTCAGCGCCTCCGACTTCACCCGCACCTTCACCGCGAACAAGACCGACGCCAGCGCCGGGAGCGACCACGCCTGGGGCGGACACCATTTCGTGATGGGTGGTCCGGTGCGCGGCGGCCGCATCTACGGGAAATTCCCCGTCCTCCTCACCGGCACCGCGACGAACAGCATCGATTCAACCGGCTCTAGCGGGCGCTGGATCCCGAGCACCTCGGTGGACCAGTACTCGGCCGTGCTCGCGAGCTGGCTTGGCGTTTCCACTGATGCGATCGGTGACATCTTCCCGAACCTCTCCCGCTTTTCCGCGGCTCCCTTCGGCGACATCCTCCAGCCCGATCAGTCGCCCAACCTCGGCTTTCTCCAGATCGGCTGACGATGGATTCCGGCTGGCACACACAGGGCAGATGGGGGCTCGTCATCGGCGTCTGCCTCCTCGCGATCGGATTGTTTTGGGCGCTCCGCGAGTCCGTGGTCCATCCTCCGGCCTTTCCGTCCGCGGACGACGGAGCCGCCCCCGATGATCCCGCCGCGCCACGCGTGACGATCCTCCCCGTCGCCACACAACTCTCTCCGGGGCTCCTCTCGAAAGACGGACCGGCGGAGGACGAGCTCGGCGCCGTCGCGCAACTGCTCTACGCCTACCGCCAGGGTTTCGGTGAAAATCCCGTCGGTGACAACGGCGACATCGTCACCACCCTGCTCGGGGAAAACGAAAAGCGTGCCGCCTACCTGACCCGCGATTGCCCCGCCCTTGTCGATGGCAAACTGGTCGACCGCTGGGGCACGCCCTATTGGTTTCACGCCCAGAGCGGTCGCGAGATGGAGATCGTCAGCGCCGGTCCCGATCGCGAGCTGTTCACCGGCGATGATCTCCGCCTCCCGTGAAGGAAGGTCGGAGGATCCCGGGATCCGCACGCCTCAAGGATTGAGCACCTTCACCACCTTGCTCGCCTTGCGCTTGTCGAGGGCGACCGCTTCCACCCGCACCCGGTTGATGGGACGGGTCAATCCGGTGACTTTGGCTTTCCAGTTGGTGAGTTCGCCTTTGGCATCGATGAACGGCCCGCCCGGCTTTTTGTAGCGGACTTGAGAGGCATGCTCCGAAGAGCCGCGGAAAACCGCCTTGCCACCGACGGCCGTGACTTTGGCGGGAGCTTTGACTTTGACGACGCCGGAATAACGCAGGACACGGTCATATTGGTAGTCCGTCGTGAAAAGCCCTCCTTCCTTGTCCACGGCGACCGCGTTGGCCCCGTAGACCGCGGAGGCAGAAGGAGCCGTATCTCCGTCCGTCACGAAATCGGGCTGCCCGAGAACGATGTCGGCGCTTCCGCCGTTCGGTTTGGAGGCCGCATTCTTGAAGCCGAGAAATCGCTCGTGGGAGTAATCCCCGACCCAGAGGGTACCGTCGGGAGCCGCCGCCACATAATACGGAGAGTAGAGCGACGCCGCACTGATCGGCAATGACGCGGAAGAAACGAAGTCCGTCTGACCCAGCACGGCACTGGCGGCTGCCCCGTTGCCGATCGTGGCGGCGTCGTCGAATCGAAGAATACGGTTGTTGTCGGCGTCAGCGACCCACAGACGCCCGCCCCGGTCCGTGCAGACACCCCATGGACCGAAAAGGCTGGTGGCGCTGGTCCCGCGCCCCGACGCAACGAAACTCGCCTGCCCGAGGACGCGGTCGGCATTGGCACCGTTTCCTTTGCTGGCCGCGTTGTAGAAGATGAGGACGCGGTTGTTGCCGGCATCCACAACGTAGAGATTCCCGGAGCGATCTGTCGCCACGCCGGTAGGTCCAGACATCCCGCTTTGCGTGGTGAGGTTTGTGTTAGTGGTAAAGTTTGATTGCCCCAGGACCGCATCCGCGTCGCTGCCGGTGGCTTTGGAGGAGGCGTTGTCGAATCGCAGGACACGACGGTTGTCCTCCTCAGCCACCCAGAGCCTCCCGGACGAATCGATATGGACCGACCGGGGAGCTGAGAGGGAATTCGCCGCCACCGCCCCTCCGCGGTTCGCCAGCCCCGAAACGAAGTCCGCCTGTCCAAACACCGCCTCCGCGGCCGCACCGCTCTGGTAAGCGGAGGATGCGCTGAATCGCAGGACCCGGTTGTTGTTTCGGTCGGCCACGAAAACCTTGTCGGTGATAGGATCGATCGCGATCCCTTCAGGTCGATTCATCTCTGCTGCGGTGGGACCGTCAGCATCGACATCCGTGAAATTGGGCTTGCCGAGCACGCTCAAGGCGGGCTGGCTGTTTTTGAGCTCCGCCCTGAGGTTGGCGGGGATGAGTGTCGAAAGCCCCGAAAAGACGACGACAACGGCGGTGGTGAGCTTGTTTTTTTTCATAGCGGCCTTGGTTCCAGACAAACTCATTGGGTCTTCGCTGTTTTGTGTGGAAACGGGGGTAAAAGCCGGTTGAAAGAGGCGTGAGCGGTCATTTCGTCAGGCATGGACCCGAATCAACTCTTCGCACATGCCCTTCCCCTCCCGCGCCCTTGGACAGTGACTTCCAGCACCCTCGAAGGCAAGCCCAAAAAGCTCACCCTCATGGTCGATCTCGTCGAAGGAACGAAGTCCCTTCCCTGTTCCTGGTGCGGAAAGCAAAGCCGCATCCACGACCGCCGTGAGCGCCGCTGGCGTCATCTGAACTTCTGACGATACGAGACCGAACTCGTCGCCCCAGTTCCGCGGACGGATTGCTCCAAATGCGGGGTGCATCAGGTCGAAGTCCCCTGGGCGCGTCCAGGCAGCGGGTTCACCCTTCTCTTCGAAGCCTGGTCGCTTTTGCTTGCCCGCGAGATGCCCGTCAGCGAAGCGGCCGCGACCCTCGGCATCCAGGATACGCGCCTGTGGCGCGTGCTGACCCACTACGTCGCCAAGGCCCATGCCGAGGTCGACTGGAGCAAGCTCGTTCGCATCGGGATGGATGAAACGAGCCGCCGCAAGGGGCATCGCTACGTGACCTGCTTCGTCGATCTCGACAGCGGCAACCTTCTCTACATGACGGAGGGGCGGGACGCCGCCACGGTGGAATCCTTCGCCACAGAACTCGCTGCGCATCAAGGCTCGCCGAAGGCGATCAAGGAGGTCGCCATGGACATGAGTCCGGCCTTCCAAAGCGGGGTGGCCTCTCACCTGCCCGGGGCGTCACCCGTCTTCGACCGCTACCACGTCATGGCCCTCGCGGGCAAGGCCACCG
>JALRFZ010000259.1 GCA_023253615.1 Verrucomicrobiales bacterium
TTTGCGACGCGGCTTCGAGAAAAGCTGTGGCTGTTGTTGAACCACAGGGGAGATTTCAGTGGGACTAGTGGATGTCATGGAAATGGATGCGGATGCCAGGTTATTAGAGATATCGTCGAGGGTGCGACTCAGTTGTTCCATCCCATGGAGTTTCACCTTCAGGGATGAAGAGAACAAAACCATCATAAATGCAACCAATACTTGTCCACTAGATACTACGCTCCAGATGTTGTATTGCATGTGGGCCCGACGTCAGATTCCACACAAAATCATCGAGAATTGTGAACCCATTCTTTCCAAATCCTTTTCACTCATTAAGGAGGGGAATCATGCATATGCCAGAGTTCTCTTTATCAATGATGCCGCAGAAAGATGCACAGAAAAACCAGACGGATCAGTGAAAAAAACGATTTCTACAACTAACAATGGATCACATTCTGAAACATGGAATTGTTGGGGAGACTGCTGGTGGTACACCCAAGACATTAATAAGTTAGCTCGGTGTGATGAATGAAATCTTTCGTTTCCAATGAAGGGGGGTAAAACAATTTTTCCATAATCAATTTGTTCTAGTTTCATCGTGTTCTTGAAACCAGGATTAAAAGGCCTTGTGCCTTGGATCACGCTCGAATTCGACATCTGCGACAACTACATCGGTGGTCGGCCGTGTCTGCAATGACTTGCTCAAAAGATCGTTTGGCAATACCGTCAGGATAATCCGCTCATCATCCGAACCTTTCAAATCCAGCATCCCAGTTTTCGAGGCTATCCCGACCATGGCCGAGTATTTCCCCGGATAAAGCCAAAGTGAACTGATCATCATTCGAAATTGACTCACGCCTTTCTCAAGATCCCACTTCACACCACAGTCCAAAGATGTCTTTGAAATGACAAAGGGAGGTCCGGCGGGTCGAGATATCGAGAAGGACCAATAGAACCCCCTAACTTCAGCCTCGGATTCAACCGTGATCTCAAGGAAAAGCGGCCTGCCTGAGACAATGTCACCCCGATCGGGACCGCTGAACAAGTAGCTGGTTATCCTCGGCACCTTTGGCGGTGCGAGCGGCGAATCTGAATCCTTCAAAACCACTTCCGGTTCCTGATCCTGCTCTTCGGTTTGTCTTTGCGAAAAGCGAATTGACGCCCGCGCCAGGTCCATGAGCGTTGCCTTTTCAGCCAGAATCGCCCCCCATTTTACCATGGCCGTTTTACCCTGGGCGACGACCATTCGCAGCCCGAAGATGAAAACCACCATCCAGACGACCTTGGTTTCGTCGAAGGCGCCTTTCGCGGAAACCAAGATGAACACCACGGCCATGAGTATGGCCGAGCCGAGGTTCATCACCATGGAGATCCTCTTTTGCAGGGCGGATTTGGCCTCGAGATCGGCGAAGGTGATGCTGTCGTAGTCGTTGT
Source organism: Verrucomicrobiales bacterium (assembly GCA_023253615.1). Lineage (GTDB taxonomy): Bacteria > Verrucomicrobiota > Verrucomicrobiia > Verrucomicrobiales > DEV007 > Arctic95D-9. The sequence continues at coordinate 1,417 of JALRFZ010000259.1, forward strand.
TCGCATAGCTCTCGATCAGCACCTTCCGGTTCTGCAATCCACTGGCGATGCTTTCCAACTGCTGGGTCATCTTTTTACGAGCCTCGACGAGATTCTCGTTTTCCTTCCGCTGCACCGATTTGATGCGGAACCTCAGAACGAGAAGGGCCACCAGACCGGATCCGAGGATGATGGCACCGACGATCCAGTTGAACCAGGTGAGAACCCCGAGCAGGAAAACGACGATGAAGACCGCCGCCACGAATTCGATCGATGCCGAAACCCCCGAGGTGGCCGATGTCATGAAATTCCTCTCCTCGTTCACGAGAGATTCGATCTTCTCATCACGCTCCCCGCGCGGCAGCTCCGCCGTCTCCGCCATCATGGCTCCGTAGACCCTGCGCACCATCCGCGTCACCTGGACTTTCAGTTTCCGCTTCACCCGGCTGGAAAAAAGCTGGATGAGGGCGGAGACTCCCGTGGCGGCAAGGATGACGAGTCCGAGCCAGAGGCGCGCATCGAGATCCAGGGGCTGGCGGATCCCTTTGCTGACCGCTTTCATCGTGATCCCGAGAGAGGCGAGACGGGAGATCTGGTCGAGCGCGGGGACGATCACGCCCATCAGGATGAGGGCCTTTTCACGCGAAGCGAGACCGCGCCAGAAGGATCGCGCCCCCTCCCACCAGGTGCGGGAAGGGATGATCCCCGCCCCTTTGGCGTTCCGCGGCGCACCCGGCGACGCCCCCTTCGCCCCGCGTTTCTCGTTCTTTTTCTTCATCACAACCGGACTTGCCGGTCCTTCGAACCCGCCGCCCGCTTTAGAATCAGCGACCCGCCTTCGCCAACTCCCAGTCGGCCTTGGCCATGATCTGGACGAGCTCCTGGAAGGTGACCCGCGGTTTCCACCCGAGGACACGCTCCGCCTTGGCGGGATTGCCGAGAAGCTGCTCGACCTCGGCGGGCCGGAAGTAATCGGGCGACACCTCGATGAGAACCTTGCCAGTTTTCACGCAAATCCCCTTCTCATCGACACCTTCCCCCTCGAAACGCACGGGCAGACCGACCGCCTCGAAGGCGTGCTCGCAGAACTCTCGCACGGTGTGCATTTCTCCGGTGGCGCAGACGTAGTCGTCGGGGGTATCCTGCTGGAGGATGCGCCACATCATCTCGGTGTATTCCGGAGCGTATCCCCAGTCACGGAGAGCGCCGAGGTTGCCCAGCGTCAGATTCTTCTGGTGTCCTTCGGCGATACGACCGGCGGCGCGGGTGATCTTGCGGGTGACGAAGGTTTCGCCACGGCGGGGCGACTCGTGGTTGAAGAGGATCCCGTTGGAGGCGTGGAGCCCGTAGGATTCCCGGTAGTTCACCACGATCCAGAAACCGTAGAGCTTCGCGACGCCGTAGGGCGAACGGGGGTAGAAGGGAGTCGTCTCCGACTGCGGCACTTCCTGGACGAGTCCGTAGAGTTCGGACGTCGACGCCTGGTAGAACCGGGCCTGTTTCTCGAGTCCCACCTCCTTGATCGCATCGAGGAAACGCAGCGTGCCGATCGCGTCGACCTCGGCGGTGTATTCAGGCACGTCGAAGGAAACCTTCACGTGGCTCTGCGCTCCGAGGTTGTAGACTTCCTCTGGTCCGATGCGCTCAAGGAGGCGGTTGAGGTTCGACGAATCGGTGAGGTCTCCGTGATGGAGATGAAAACGCCTCTCCTCGCGGAGCTTCTCGTCGTTGTAGAGATGGTCGATCCGGTCCGTGTTGAAGGAGCTGCTCCGGCGGATCATACCGTGGACCTCGTAGCCCTTCTCGAGGAGCTGCTCGGCGAGGTAGGAGCCATCTTGTCCGGTGATGCCGGTGATCAGTGCTTTTTTCATGGTTTTGGAAGTGCTTGGTCCTTGGTCCTTGGTGCTTGGTCAGGATTCCGTCGAATCCGGTGAGTTTAGGATCTGAGGTGGCGTATGATTCCACCGATGATCCGATGGATTTCGTCCAGATGGCTTCGCCATTCCAAGGCAAGATCGGGGTCCAGATGCTGGCGGTCTTCGGCTCGATAGAGTTGACTCTTTGCTTCCGAGCAAGACCTCTGGGAATAGGTGAGAAACTTGGCGAATTCCTTGTCGGATCCTCCATCGAAGCCCTCCGCAATGTTGTCCATGATGGAGCCCAGGCTTCGGTTCAACTGATCAAACAAGGCATAATCCCGCCCAAATCCATTCGCACCGAATTCTTCCCAAAACAGGCGATTCTGTTTCCTGGCCAACTGCCACGCTTCAATTTCCGTAAAACTTTTCCAGGCCATTCCGAAACGGTGATTCGTTTTATGCACTAAGCACCAAGCACTAAGCACTTTGCAGGAAATCCTGGTAGGCGACACGCAGCCCCTCCTCCAGCGGAGTGGTCACCTTCCAACCGAGGGAGGCGATGAGGGAGGAATCCATCAATTTCCGTGGAGTTCCGTCGGGCTTGCTGGTGTCGTTGAGGATCTCGCCCCCGTAGCCGACCGTACGGGCGACGAGGTCGGCGAGCTCGCGGATGGTGACGTCGCACCCGGCGCCGACATTCACAAGGGAGGGAGGATCCGCGAGGCTGAGGAGATGCAGACAAGCTTCGGCCAGATCGTCGGCGAAGAGAAACTCCCGGCGTGGCGTGCCGGTTCCCCACATCGTCACCGAGGGAGCTTGGGCGAGCTTGGCTTCGTGGAAGCGCCGGATCAGGGCCGGAATGACGTGGGAGTTCTCCGGATGATAGTTGTCCCCCAGCCCGTAGAGGTTGCACGGCATCGCGGAATGGAACAAGCGACCGTGTTGACGTCGGTAGAATTCGCAGAGCTTCAACCCGGCGATCTTGGCGATGGCGTAGGCTTCGTTGGTCGGCTCGAGCGCGCTCGTGAGGAGCGACTCCTCCCGGATGGGCTGTGGGGCGAACTTCGGATAAATGCAGGAACTGCCGAGAAAGAGGACCCGCTCGACCCCGGTCTCATGGGCCGCCTGGATCAGGTTCGAGGCGATCATGAGATTGTCGTAGAGGAAGTCCGCGGGATACGTGTTGTTCGCGTGGATGCCTCCGACTTTCGCGGCGGCGATGAGAATGACGTCGGGACGGTGTTCCGCCACGAACTCCCGGGTGGCACGCTGGTCGCGGAGGTCGAGTCCGGCGCTCGTCGCGGTGAGCTGGTTTTCGCAACCGGCCGCGGCGAGGGCGCGGCAAAGGGCGCTGCCAACCATGCCGCGATGGCCGGCGACGTAATATTTCTTTTCCGGGGCGGGACCGTTCATGTGCGTTTGTCAGGGTCAGCGTTTGAGCCAGCGGACGACCATGGGGAGAAGGTTGCGGCCGCGCTTCTGCCATTTCTGGAGGGCCTGGATGCGGGTGAGGACGGCGGTGGCTCCCCCCCCCTTCGTTTCCCGCTTGGCGGCGCGGGCGAGTTCCATCATCTCCTCGAGACGGCGGTCGCCGTGTTCGAGCCGCGGCTGGAGGCGGTTCTCGAAAAAGTGGGTGACGATGCGCGAGACGTTGAGGTCGGCCTCGAAATGTTCGCGCCGGTCGGCGGGGACGGACCGCGAGGTGACGGCACCGAGACTCTTGAGCAGGGCGAGCCCTTGGCTGGCGCTGCCCTTGCTGATCCCGAGGCGGCCGACGATGTCATCCATCGGCAGCGGTTCGGCCGAGACAAACAGCAGCCCGTAGATCTGGCCGATCGATTTGGGCAGGCCGAAGACCTGCACGAACGAGACGAAAAAATCCACCGACATGGCCTGGAGGTCGCCGGCGGCGGCCGCCGTTTCCGCGGCGGGGGTGATCGATGGGTCGATTCGTGCCATGCTACCGCCCGTGGTCGCGACGCCCTCTCGGACCCGCACCTTCGGCCTGGTTTGATTGATCCTCCCGAAAAGCCATCTGGCTGTCTCCCGGAACGCGACGGAATCCCTACCACAGTTCACCGGTCGTTCAAATCAAAATGAACAAACAGAGCCTTTCCAACCAAGGCAATGCTTGGGAAAACCTGATGATTTCGAGAGATTGATCATTGTCATGGCTTACTCTGGAAGAGGGCTTGTCGAAGCGTGCATTCCCTCTATCTTGGTGCCCGTTTCATCCGCAGGGAGGCCCCCTGCCAACCTCATGCGCATTCTTGTCACCGGCGGCTTCGGCTTCATCGGCTCCAATCTGGTCCGTCATCTCCTGGAAGCGGATACCTCCGGAGCAGGTCCCGGCATCTCCCGGCTCGTCAATCTCGACAAGATGACCTACGCGGCGAATCCGGAGAATCTCGCCGATCTCGCCGGAGATCCGCGTCACCGCCCCGTGCATGGCGACATCGCCGACCGCGCGCTGCTGTCGAGGCTCTTCGAGGAGGAGGACTTCGACGCGGTGATCCACCTCGCCGCCGAGTCCCACGTGGATCGTTCGATCGATGATCCGGAGGCCTTCGTGATGACCAATGTCGTCGGCACCTACCGGCTGCTCGAGGCCGCGCGCCACCATCATCGCACCCGTGCCGGTGCCGGGCGCGACTTCCGCTTCATCCATGTCTCCACCGATGAGGTCTACGGCACGCTCGGGGCTGACGATCCCGCGTTCTCCGAGAGCACCGCCTACGCTCCGAACAGCCCCTATTCCGCCTCCAAGGCATCGAGCGATCATTTCGCGCGGGCCTGGTTCCACACCTACGGGCTGCCGGTGATCACGACAAACTGCTCGAACAATTACGGTCCCCGTCAGTTTCCGGAAAAACTCATTCCCCTGATGATTTCGAAGATCCGCCGCGGCGAGCCCCTGCCGGTCTACGGCGACGGGATGCAGGTGCGCGACTGGCTCCATGTGGAGGATCATTGCCGGGCCCTCGCCCGGGTCCTGCGGGGCGGGCGACCGGGAGAGGTCTACAACATCGGAGGGGGCAATGAAATGACCAATCTCGAAGTGGTGCGGATCCTCGTCGATCTGGTCAATGAAAGGCTGCCGGAGGCGGAGAGGCGTCCACCTGAAGCACGGATCCATTTTGTAAAAGACCGACCCGGGCACGACCGCCGCTACGCGATCGACAGCCGCAAGATCGAGTCCGAACTCGGATGGAAGGCGACGGAGGATCCCGTCTCGGGCTTTCGCAAGACGGTGGATTGGTATTTCGCGAACGAAGGCTGGATCGAGCGGGTTCTTTCCGGCAGCTATCGGGGCGAACGTCTCGGCCGGGTAGAAGGGTGAGCTCGGCGCGGGGCCGTCACTCGAGCACCTGGACGGCGTCGGGGGCGGAGACGGGGGCGAAGGGATCGACGCTCGTCCCCGGAGAGGGGCGCTGATAAATCATCGTCACCTGCTGCCCTTTCGCGGGCAGGCCGTCGATGAAATCCGCGGTGAGAAAGGGCCCCTTGCGCGCGGGGCTGACCTCGACGCGCGCGGTGGTCTCACCATGGCTGCCGTGAAGGGAGAGGACGGTCCCGGGCTCGAGCTGGAGGCCGCGGCTTGAGCGGATCAGCACGAAGCGCGCCGCCTCATCGACGTGGTGGACGACGCCGACCGGCAGGGTGACGGGAGCGCTTGCCGGCGACTCCGCCTCCGCGGCGAAGGCCGCCGCCTCGTCCGAGACGGCACCTTCTTTCTTCCCTCCGGCCGTACGACAACCCGCAAGACCGGCGAGGAGCAGGGGCACAAAAAGACCGAGGCGGATACGGGAGACGACTTGCACGGGAAAAGATTGGGCGATACGGCTGGGAAATGCAAGATCGCCGGCGGCGACTTTGCCGGACCGGAAATGATGAACGTGTTTGTTTACGGCACCCTGCTCGTACCGAAGATCTGGGAAACGGTGACGAGAACCGAAGGCCTCCTCTCGCGGGAAGCCACCCTCGCAGGGCATGAGATCCGCTGCGTGCGCGACGCGGTCTACCCCGCCATCTTCGCCTCTCCGGATTCGGGTGGATCCATCCCGGGACGGGTTTTCTTCGACGTGCCGGAGACGGCGCTGCGCCGCCTCGATGCCTACGAAGACGACTTCTACCGGCGCGAGGAGGTTCATCCGGAGATCGAGGGCATCGGCAAGGTGCCGGCGCAGGCTTATCTCGTGAGTGCCGCGGATGTCCCGCGCCTCCTCTCGCCGCAGGGATGGTCGCTCGCCTGGTTCGAAAAGAATGGCCTGGACGGTTTCTGGGAGCGGGTCTTCCAATCCTGAAGATCCGCCGGTGCGCCGCTCCGCGGGCATCCGGATCCTACCGGATCCCGAGAGTCCGCCAATCGCCCTCGAGCACGTAGACCGGATCGAGGCCGAGCAGCTCGCGGAGACGCTTGGCGATCTCGACGCTGCGCCCGCAATCCTTCCCGTCGCAATAGACGACGACCGGTTGGGCGAAGGCCTCCTGCAGCGCCATCTGATGCTCGAACATCAGCTCGCCCCATTCCTCCTGGTTGAGGAGGAGGGATCCGGGAATGGACTCCGTCTCATGGGCGCGCCGAGTCCGCGCATCGACCCAGACGACCGGGCCCGCCTCGAGGAGGGCGCGCGCGCCGGCCAGGTCGAGACGCCATTGCGCCTCCGCCGGATCCTCGATCTCCCGCCAAGGGGGACGCAGGGGATGGACGAAGGCGGAGACCGTGCCCGCGACGAGCGCCGCGGCGACGATCCATCCTGCCTGTTTCCAGATCTTCATGGCCGGCCTTCCGTGTCCCGGCTCACTGGATCGAGAAGTAAGCGAGGGGACGGGCGTAGGATTCGATCTCGCAGTCCGTCTCGAGCCGGACGATCCCGAGGAGGGTGTTTTCCGTCGTCGCGGGAGTGAGCCGGAGATGGTAAAGGCGGCCTTTCTCCACCTCCACCACCTCGCAGGTCACTTCGGGACGCTTGCTCTCGGCCGAGAGGAGGTGGACGGGCTTGTCGCGCACCACCCGGAAGGTCACGGTCTTGGTCTCGGGAGCGCTCCCCCGCGTCCAGGTCGTCATCGATTCGATGATCTCGTAGATGGGCTCGATCTCGATCCTGGTGGTGAGGAAAACGGCGCGCGAGGCCCCTTCCGGAATGACGGAGATCTTCCGGTCGGAGGATCCGCGGAGCTTCTCGATATCGAAGACACCGGTGATCGTGGCCTTGCCTCTCGCCGGGATCGGATTCACGTCGATGGACACCTCGAGACACTCACATCCGCTCTCGAGCGAGGCGATGCCGGCCGGGGACGAGCCCGTGTTCTCGACGGAGAAGGTCACGGTGATGATTTTTTCGCCCGGATCGGCCGACACGGTCTGGGTGTGGGGCTTGAAGACGAGATCACCCGCCTTGTGGCGTGCATCGCTCTGAGCCATCGCGAGGGCCTCGCCGACTTCGGCGGATCGGCGCGATTCCTTCTTGGCCGGGTTGGCGAGGAGCAACGAAGGCACCGCCGGAGAGCTCGCGGCCTCACCGGCTTTCTCCGCCTTGGGCGGGAACCACTGGTAGATCATGAAGTAGATCACCACACCGGTGATCGATACGAAGAGCCACGACGGAAAAGTGAAGCGGGCGAGCCGCTTGTGTTTCGCGAAGTTCCCCCGTGCCGCCGCGACGACGAGGAGGATGATGAAGGGCAGGTTCACCACCGCGAGGATGATGTGCGGGATGAGGATGGCCAGATAGACCTTCCGCGCCACCGGATACTCCTTCGGAAACTCGGTGTGACCGACCCCGTAGTGGTAGGTGAGGTAGCAGGCGAGAAAGACCGCGGAACTCGCGAGCGCCCCGATCATCGCCTTCTGGTGCGCCTCGCGGCGGCCGGCTTTGATGAGGAGGAATCCCGCGACGAGCAGCACCGTGCTCAGCCCGTTCAGAGCGGCATTGATCGGGGGAAAGATCGAATAATCGATGGCGGCGAAAAACGGGGTCATGGGGCTGGGTCGGGGGTGGCGGGCTGCAGGTCGGAAAGCTTCAGCGAGGGATCAAGCACCATCTTCAGATCGCGGCGGAGACGCTCGACCTCGAGCCCGCCTCGCTGCACGTTGAGCACGTCGTAGTAGCCGCGGATGTTGGCCTCGCCGTCGACGATGGCGAGGCGCTGATCGTGCGCGAAAGGCCCCTGGGCCGCGATCAGGGCGGGATCGGTGATCTTCTCCGTACCGTAGAATTTGAATTCCGAGATCATGTAATCGGCGATCTCGCCGGGCTTGCCGGTGAGGAACCACCAGTCGGGGGAATCGACGCCTTTCTCCTTCACCCAGGCATCCATTTTCTCCGGCGTATCCCCCTCGGGATTCACGCTGATGGAGACGAGACGGAAGCGGGGATCGTCGCCGAACTCGGTGTCGAGCGCCTTCATCACCGCGGCCAGGCCGAGGCAGCCGGCGGGGCAGTCGGTGTATTGGTAGCCGGCGACGTAGATTTTACCGCGGAGTTGTCCCAGCGAGACTTCCGTGCCGTCGCGGTTCACCGCGCTGAGGTCGGTCTCGAGTCGGGCGATCATGGGCGGCCGCCAGTTTTCCATCTCGTAGCCCCGTCGTGCAAGGTAGGCCCGGGTGACAAAGATCGATCCCAGGGCGATGATGAGACAGACGCCGATGATGGAGCCCCACCAGGCGATCAGTTTCGCGCGCATCTGGTCCACCTCTTCCTGCGGTTCCGCCTCTTCTTGCATGGTCTTGACTCGTTCAGGTTACGCTCCGGGCACCTCCGCGGCCAACCAGGCGAAATAGCCGGCCAGCATCATGAGCGGCAGGTAGAGGAGCGTGTAAAAAAAGAGCCGCCTCGCATCGGCGCGCTCGCCGCTCTTGAGAAAGCGGATCGAGAGCATGGCCATGATCCCTCCGAGGACGCCCCCGGCCACCGCCCCCCAAGGCGCCATCCCGGTCGAGACAAAGGGAAAGAGCACCACGAGCAGCGTGAGGCAGAGGGAGAAGACGAGCGCGATCCTCGCGGTCTTGGTTCCGGATTCATCGTCGTTCGACCACATCCGGAAGCCGCCGCGGATGTATTCCTCGCGGTACATCCAGTTGATCGCGGCGAAATGCGGGAGCTGCCAGAAAAAGAGAAGTCCGAAAAGGAAAAAACTCCCCGGATCCAGCAGCGGACGCCCGCCCGCGGACCAACCGATCAGCGGAGGCAGGGCGCCCGAGACCGCGCCGACGAGCGTGTTGGCGGTCGAAACCCGCTTCATCGGCGTGTAGATGAACAAATAGGTGAGGAGGGTGGCTCCCGCCATGAGCGAAGCCTGGGCATTCACCTTCACGCCGAGATGGACGAGACCGAAGCCGGCGAGGAGCCAGCCGAGGATGAAGGCGGCGGGTTTCGGGAGCCGCTTCGCCGGAAGGGGACGGTCGGAAGTGCGGTGCATGCGTGCGTCCGCCTCGACCTCCATGAGCTGGTTGAAAACCGCCGCACCCGATGCCGCGAGCACCGTGCCGAAAAACATGTGCCAGAGGACCGACCACGAAAAGCCCCCTCCCCCTTTGGTGGCGATCAGATATCCGAAACAGGCCGTGAGGACGACGAGCACGCTGAGGCGGGCCTTCGTCAGGGCCATGAGATCGCCCCGGAACTGCCGCAGCAATCCGCTCGTCTCGCCCGTGGAGGCGCTGGATGGGGTATCCGCCATGGTCGCAGGGGTTTTCAAGGCACCTTTCGCGCGATGGGGCGCAGCTTAAACGCTCCCGGCCGGTTTGGCGAGGGGCTCGTCGCCGGTTTTCCCCCGGATCGCACGAACCGCGAAAACGAAGGCAAGGGCGAGGATGAGGAGCCCGTTGAGGACGTGGACGTTCGTCACCCAGAAACTCTTGTGCGTACCGATCACGGTCAGGCCGAGGGCGATCTGCACGCCGATCAAGCCGAGGATGGCGGCGACGTGGCGCCGCGGGGTGGAAAGGCGCGGCAACAGGGGATTCGGTTTTCCCCCACCGAGTCGCAGAAGCATGCCCACGACGAAGAAGAGCAGGGCGAAAGCGGTGAATTTGTGGAGAAAGAGCATCGCGATCATCGGATCGTCGAATTCCGGGATCCACTGCCCCTGGGTGAGGATGAGATCGTCATCGGGCAGGGCATGGCGATGGAAGTGCCGCATCGAGGCCCCGAAGATCAACTGCATCAGGACGATCGCGACGAGCCCCCCGCCCGCGAGCCGGGAGCGCCGGAGGAGCGGCGCGCCACCGGAGAAGCCACCGGATTCCCAGCGGTCTCCCGACACCATCACGATGAGGATGAGGACACAGAAGAAACACTGGGCGAAACAGCCGTGGACGACGGCGAAGGCATTCGAGATCTCCGTGACCCGCAGCCCTCCGAGGATGGCCTGGGTCGTCACCATGAGGAGGGCGAGGGCGGTGAGTTTCTGCACGAGGTCCCAGGACCGCGAACGCCAGCTCCACACGAGCCAACCAAGCGGCAGCAAGGACAGCGCCAGCGCGGTGAGAAGGAGCCGGCGTTTCAGCCCGGCGTCGAATCGCTCGCTGCCCGCCGCGATGTAGACGCCGAGAACCACCGCGAGGAGCAGGACCATCCCGGCCACTTCGAGGGCGCGCCGCCACGACCGCACGTAGGCCCAGATGAAAAGGCCGAGCACGAGCATCCCCACGAGCTTCGCGAGGAGGCGGTGGCTGTGTTCGAGGAAGGGGATCATGTGATCGAGCCACCCCGGCGGATTGACCGAGCCGAGGCTCAGGGGCCAATCGGCGAAGACCATGCCAGCCTGTTTGGTCGTGGTCGCGGCCCCCCACCAGACAAGGAGGATCGCGACAAAGACGACGAAACGGGCATACCACTGGAAGGGGCGGCCGCGGGACAAGGATAGGGAGGAACTCATGCTCATTGGAGGATACGCCGGCGATCTTCCCGGGGGCGCTTCGCGGCGGACGAACAAAAAGGGCGGAACTCTCTCGAGTGTCCGCCCCGGATTCCCGCACCTGTCGGAGGAGGATTACTGCTTCGGAAGGAGCGGCGTATTGCCCGCATACCAGGTGTCGAACTCCTCGCTGCTGACGGCTTTGACGTAGGCAACCATCTGGGCGTGGCCGGCCCCGCAGAGCTGGGCGCAGACGATGTTCCACTCTCCCGCCTTGTCCGGCACGAACCACATCGGAATCTCGGATCCGGGGATGGCATCCTGCTGGCTGAACATCGGGATGATGGCAAGGCCGTGGATGACATCCTTCGAAGTCACCTGGATGACGACGGGGCGGCCGACCGGCACGACCAGCTCGTTCACCGAAACAAAATCGTCGGCGGCGTTCGGGTCCTCCGCGACGAGGCCCACCGGGTTGGCGCTGGAATAACGCTCGTGCGAGGTCATCCCCACCATCTTGTCGGCACCCGCATACTGGAATGTCCAGCGATACTGCTCGCCCACGGCACGAAGATTGACGACATCGTCGCCGGTGGGGCGGATCTTCGCATCGGAACGGGCCGCCCAGAGAGGGAAGGCGAATCCGAGCAGCAGCACCACCTCCACGATGACGACTCCCACCTCGATGTGGGTCGAGAAGTGCGAGGTCACGCCCTTGTAGTTCGCGCGCGGATTCTTCTTGCGGCGGAACTTGTAGAGGATCACGCAGAGGAAGATCGTCCAGCCCACGAACAGCACGGCCATGAACCAGTGGATCAAACCGAGCATGTGGTTGCCCACGTGCCCGTGCTTCGACGCCACTTCGTGCATGCCGATGATTTCATTAATCCACTCGATCATAATAGGAGGTATGGGTTTGCGGCGGATCGGGAGGGAAGTCCGTCAGGACTCTCCCGCACCCGTGGCGCTCTCGTCGCTGAAGCGCCGGGCGCGTCTCGCCAGATAAAAGATGAAGCTGAGGAAAGAGGCCAGCACCGCCATCAGGATCACGAGCATCAGCCCGATGGCCGTGTTGGCTGCCATGAGGGTCTTGCCCGAAGCGCCGCTCATGCACATGGGGCAGGCAAGATAAAGGGAATCAAGGAGGGAGGCCGTGTTCATGCAGGATCCGATCGTTTCAACCGATGAGTTGTCGTGTTTTCTTGAGGAAGCGGATTCCGTAAATCAACATCGCGACACCGCAGGCCAGGCTGAGCCATCCCATGGGCGCGAACATCGCGGGGAGCCCCTCCATGAGGAGACACCAGGCACCGAGACCCGCGAAAAAGAGGGTGCAGACGGTGATGAAAGCGATGTGGAAATTTTTCAGGGACATGGCCGGGACTCCGGGTTTCAAGGTTTTTCGGTGAGCC